>QCJQ01000003.1 GCA_003215935.1 Prochlorococcus sp. AG-409-D09 | reverse complement strand
ATAACTTGTTGCATTTTAGTGGGTTAATGGTCTAAATTATTTTGATGTGCGAAGGAAGATCCTAAGCACATTTCATCAGGTTAATAGGACTCAAGTCAGATTAATTTGGTGAGGCTTTCAACAAATGAGGGATAAGTCCCTTTGATGTTGTAAGTTTAAGAACGGTCCACGGACCGTTTCCCCAGAAGCTCTTATTTGCTTAAGAGTTTGTGGTGGATGAACCTGGACAACTGAAAAGTTTAGGAACTGACGCTTTTGTCGCGTTCTCTGCTATGCAAGGTTTACTTGTTTTGTGGAGAATGAATATGTGACAAAGGTGTGAGGTCCCGTCAAAAGAATTTAGTTGAAGAAGCTTATTTCAATCTTGAAATTGTTTTCACGATCAATTTTAAGAAGCGGTGTTATAGGTGGAATCAACGACCGGATCTGAGATCCTGGAAAGTCACAAGGAATATTCTAAGTGCACTCTTTGAACCCTTTATTTTAAATATATAAGGTGGCAACAACTACAAATTCAATACGCCAGTGTTGATTAGTGGGTGAAGCAAATCAGACTGAGAATTAAAGATGAAAATCTTTTTCAATAGGGCCTGATCTACTACGGAGAGTTTGATCCTGGCTCAGGATGAACGCTGGCGGCGTGCTTAACACATGCAAGTCGAACGAACCTTCGGGTTAGTGGCGGACGGGTGAGTAACGCGTGGGAATCTACCCTTAGGAGGGGGATAACGGTTGGAAACGACCGCTAATACCCCATATGCCGAGAGGTGAAATGAATTTTGCCTGAGGATGAGCCCGCGTCTGATTAGCTTGTTGGTGAGGTAATGGCTCACCAAGGCATCGATCAGTAGCTGGTCTGAGAGGATGATCAGCCACACTGGGACTGAGACACGGCCCAGACTCCTACGGGAGGCAGCAGTGGGGAATTTTCCGCAATGGGCGAAAGCCTGACGGAGCAACGCCGCGTGAGGGATGAAGGCCTCTGGGCTGTAAACCTCTTTTCTCAAGGAAGAAGATATGACGGTACTTGAGGAATAAGCCACGGCTAATTCCGTGCCAGCAGCCGCGGTAATACGGGAGTGGCAAGCGTTATCCGGAATTATTGGGCGTAAAGCGTCCGCAGGCGGCCTTTCAAGTCTGCTGTTAAAAAGTGGAGCTTAACTCCATCATGGCAGTGGAAACTGTTGGGCTTGAGTGTGGTAGGGGCAGAGGGAATTCCCGGTGTAGCGGTGAAATGCGTAGATATCGGGAAGAACACCAGTGGCGAAGGCGCTCTGCTGGGCCATAACTGACGCTCATGGACGAAAGCCAGGGGAGCGAAAGGGATTAGATACCCCTGTAGTCCTGGCCGTAAACGATGAACACTAGGTGTCGGGGGAATCGACCCCTTCGGTGTCGTAGCCAACGCGTTAAGTGTTCCGCCTGGGGAGTACGCACGCAAGTGTGAAACTCAAAGGAATTGACGGGGGCCCGCACAAGCGGTGGAGTATGTGGTTTAATTCGATGCAACGCGAAGAACCTTACCAGGGTTTGACATCCTGCGTACCTCTAAGAGATTAGAGGGTGCCTTCGGGAACGCAGTGACAGGTGGTGCATGGCTGTCGTCAGCTCGTGTCGTGAGATGTTGGGTTAAGTCCCGCAACGAGCGCAACCCACGTTTTTAGTTGCCAGCATTTAGTTGGGCACTCTAGAAAGACCGCCGGTGATAAACCGGAGGAAGGTGTGGATGACGTCAAGTCATCATGCCCCTTACATCCTGGGCTACACACGTACTACAATGCTACGGACAAAGGGCAGCAAACTCGCGAGGGCAAGCAAATCCCATAAACCGTGGCTCAGTTCAGATCGTAGGCTGCAACTCGCCTACGTGAAGTAGGAATCGCTAGTAATCGCAGGTCAGCATACTGCGGTGAATACGTTCCCGGGCCTTGTACACACCGCCCGTCACACCATGGAAGTTGGCCACGCCCGAAGTCGTTACTCTAACCCTTGTGGAGGAGGACGCCGAAGGTGGGGCTGATGACTGGGGTGAAGTCGTAACAAGGTAGCCGTACCGGAAGGTGCGGCTGGATCACCTCCTAACAGGGAGACAAAACTGATTGTGATGTCTAAGAAAAAATTCTAAGGCCACAATCCTGTCACCTTAGGTCGATCGGTACCTCAGATTTTGTTAGAATTAAATACCTTTTTTCTGGCAATAATTTCAGTTCCTAAACTTGTCTAGGTCACACTCAACAAGGGTTCTCCTGGGCCATTAGCTCAGGTGGTTAGAGCGCACCCCTGATAAGGGTGAGGTCCCTGGTTCAAGTCCAGGATGGCCCATTCGTTGTTGGGGGTATAGCTCAGTTGGTAGAGCGCCTGCTTTGCAAGCAGGATGTCAGCGGTTCGAGTCCGCTTACCTCCACTGATTAACCACCTAAAACATCCCAATAAAAGGAGATTACTTGATTAGATGTGATTTAGTATTTGTCTATCTGAATTGAACCTAGCTTCTTGTCATTCCATAGAAAGAATTTTTTGGCTGATAAGATGCTGGGCTCTGTGAAGTTTTTGGCTTCATTGTAGTTCAGTAGAACCTTGACAACTGCATAGGTAAGTCTGGAAAGAATAAAAGCATCTCATGGATGCATAATTCTTTTAATCATGATCAAATAATGATTATTTATTTATTTTGATTATTAGAATTCATGTTTAATTCTTGAGTAAAAGCTGAGTCTCTATATCAAATTTATTGTTATAGAGTTTTAAAAAGGTCAAGCTACAAAGAGCTCATGGCGGATACCTTGGCACACAGAGGCGATGAAGGACGTGGTTACCTGCGATATGTCTCGGGGAGCTGGATACACGCTTTGATCCGGGAATTTCCGAATGGGGCAACCCTTAGAACGGCCAGCTGAATTCATAGGCTGGCACGAGCCAACCCAGCGAACTGAAACATCTTAGTAGCTGGAGGAAAGGAAAGTAAAAACGACTCCCTAAGTAGCGGCGAGCGAACGGGGAATAGCCCAAACCGATAGTTTCGACTATCGGGGTTGTGGGACAGCAATGTGGACTAACAAACCTAGAAGAAGCGTTTGAATGGCGCGCCATAGAGGGTGAAAGCCCCGTAATCGAAAGGAGCGTTAGCCTAGCTGTATCCCGAGTAGCACGGAGCACGTGGAATTCCGTGTGAATCTACGAGGACCACCTCGTAAGGCTAAGTACTCCTGTGTGACCGATAGCGCAACAGTACCGTGAGGGAAAGGTGAAAAGAACCCCGGGAGGGGAGTGAAATAGAACATGAAACCATGAGCTTACAAGCAATGGGAGCCCGACTTATCGGGTGACCGTGTGCCTGTTGAAGAATGAGCCGGCGACTTATAGGCACTGGCGGGTTAAACCGAGAATGGTGGAGCCACAGCGAAAGCGAGTCTGAATAGGGCGCTTGTCAGTGTTTATAGACCCGAACCCTGGTGATCTAACCATGGCCAGGATGAAGCTTGGGTGATACCAAGTGGAGGTCCCAACCGACTGACGTTGAAAAGTCACCGGATGAGCTGTGGTTAGGGGTGAAATGCCAATCGAACCAGGAGCTAGCTGGTTCTCCCCGAAATACGTTGAGGCGTAGCGTCTAGTGCTCCAGCAGGGGGGTAAAGCCACCATTTCGGTGCGGGCTGCGAGAGCGGTACCAAATCGAGATGAACTCTGAATACCCTGTGTGTAACTAGGCAGTCAGACTGTGGGGGATAAGCTCCATAGTCGAAAGGGAAACAGCCCAGACCGCCAGCTAAGGTCCCAAAATCAATGCTAAGTGATAAAGGAGGTGGGATTGCCCAGACAACCAGGAGGTTTGCTTAGAAGCAGCCATCCTCAAAGGAGTGCGTAATAGCTCACTGGTCGAGCGATCCTGCGCCGAAAATGATCGGGGCTAAGCATTGTACCGAAGCTGCGGATTTAATTTATTGAATGGTAGGGGAGCGTTCTATGTGGGGTGAAGCGTTAGCGTAAGCGGGCGTGGACTGCATAGAAGTGAGAATGTCGGCTTGAGTAGCGAAAACATGGGTGAGAATCCCATGCCCCGAAACCCTAAGGGTTCCTCCGGCAGGCTCGTCCGCGGAGGGTTAGTCTGGTCCTAAGGTCAGGCCGAAAGGCGTAGTCGATGGATAACAGGTCAATATTCCTGTACCAATTATGTTTTGGGAAGGGGGACGGAGAAGGCTAGCCAATCCAGATGTTGGTTACTGGTTCAAGCGTTCGAGGCATTGAAGAGCGGAGAAAACGTTCTGAGCTGAGGCGTGAGTACGAGCTGCTACGGCAGCGAAGTTGGTGACGTCATACTTCCAAGAAAAGCCCTATACCCGCTAAGGCATAATTGCCAGTACCCGAAACCGACACAGGTGGGGTGGTAGAGAATACCGAGGGGCGCGAGATAACTCTCTCTAAGGAACTCGGCAAAATGGTCCCGTAACTTCGGGAGAAGGGATGCCAGCGAGAGCTGGTCGCAGTGAAGAGGCCCAGGCGACTGTTTACCAAAAACACAGGTCTCCGCTAAGTCGCAAGATGATGTATGGGGGCTGACACCTGCCCAGTGCCGGAAGGTTAAGGAAGCCGGTTAGCGTAAGCGAAGCTAGCGACTGAAGCCCCGGTGAACGGCGGCCGTAACTATAACGGTCCTAAGGTAGCGAAATTCCTTGTCGGGTAAGTTCCGACCCGCACGAAAGGTGTAACGATCTGGGCGCTGTCTCGGAGAGAGGCTCGGCGAAATAGAATTGTCTGTGAAGATGCGGACTACGTACACCCGGACAGAAAGACCCTATGAAGCTTTACTGCAGGTTGGTATTGTGTTCGGGCTCTGAATGCGCAGGATAGGTGGGAGACATTGAAGTAGTGCTTTTGGGTATTACTGAGTCACTGGTGAGATACCACTCTTTCAGAGCTAGGATTCTAACGTTCACCCGTTATCCGGGGAGCGGACAGTATCTGCTGGGCAGTTTGACTGGGGCGGTCGCCTCCTAAAAGGTAACGGAGGCGCACAAAGGTTTCCTCAGGCTGGTTGGAAATCAGTCGACGAGTGCAAATGCAGAAGGGAGCTTGACTGTGAGACCTACAAGTCGAACAGGGACGAAAGTCGGTATTAGTGATCCGACGGTTCTGAGTGGAAGGGCCGTCGCTCAACGGATAAAAGTTACTCTAGGGATAACAGGCTGATCTCCCCCAAGAGTTCACATCGACGGGGAGGTTTGGCACCTCGATGTCGGCTCATCGCAACCTGGGGCTGAAGTCGGTCCCAAGGGTTGGGCTGTTCGCCCATTAAAGCGGTACGCGAGCTGGGTTCAGAACGTCGTGAGACAGTTCGGTCCATATCCGGTGTACGCGCAGGAATATTGAGAGGAGTTCTCCCTAGTACGAGAGGACCGGGAGGAACGCACCTCTGGTGTGCCAGTTATCGTGCCAACGGTAAACGCTGGGTAGCCATGTGCGGAGTGGATAACCGCTGAAAGCATCTAAGTGGGAAGCCCACCTCAAGATGAGTATTCCCATGGCATAAGCCAGTAAGATCACGGGAAGAACACCCGTTGATAGGCTCTACGTGGAAGCCTGGTAACAGGTGCAGCGGAGGAGTACTAATAGATCGAGGGCTTGACCTAATTCTTGTTTTTACTTTTGAAAAGCTTTATTCAACCTGACTTTTCCTTTATGGATTCAAAAGAACCTATGCAGTTCTCAAGGTTCAAATCTTGAGAATGTATATCCTGGTGTTCATGGCGATGTGGAACCACTCCGATCCATCTCGAACTCGGTTGTGAAACGCATCAGCGGCGACGATATTTGGGGGGCAGCCCCCTGAGAAAATAGCTCAATGCCAGGTAAAACATTCTCCATATCTCTTGTGATAAATAGAGATTTAAAAAGTCACCGTAAGGTGGCTTTTTTTATTTTTTTAGTAATTTTTTTGTTATTTAATATATGTGAAATTTAATTTTGACATTTAGGACACCAGTGAGTGCTCCGACCTGCAATACGTCCACGTTTAATAATAGTGTCACATTTTTTGCATGATTTATTAGATCTTCTATAAACCCAAGCTTGACCACCATAATTTCCATTTAACCCTTCTAAATCACGAAAATCACTAAAGGTTGTCCCACCTTTACCGATACTTATTTCTAAAACATTTATTAGACTTATACAAAGTTTTTCTAGTTCAATTCTTTTTAATTTTCCTGCTTCTTTAAATGGGAGTATACCTGCCTCAAATAGGCTTTCATCTGCATAAATATTACCTACTCCAGCTACTATTGATTGATCTAATAGTGCTGACTTTATTGTGCGGGTTTTACCTTTAAGACACTGTTTTAGATATATAGGATTGAATTCATTACTAAAAGGTTCAGGTCCAAGATTGCTTATTCCTTTGATTATTTCTTTAGGAGAATTATCAGACGACACCCACCACATTTGCCCAAAGTTTCTTACATCAACGAATCTAAGCTCATGATTTTTTTCGTTCCAAAATCTAACTCTTGTATGAGAACAAGGATCTATTGGATTTTTTAAAAATTGAAATTGACCTGTCATTCTAAGATGTACAACTATCCATCCAGAAAGATGTTTTCTCTCTTTCTCTAGGCTGTTTATTAAATATTTTCCACGTCGTTGCCAATGACCAAAACTATTTCCTAAAATTTCAAAAATGAATTTTTCAGAGCCCCCTTCAGATGCAATAGATCTTTCTTTTAAAACTTGAATCCTTTTTATATGAAATCCCTTTAATTTCTGTTCTAAACCCTTGCGAACTGTCTCAACCTCAGGTAATTCAGGCAACTTTAAATTTTTTAGTTAGCAGCTTCTAGTTCCTTAACCTCGAACATGCTTGTATTTGCACCTCCGTCAATACCACTATAAGCTTTGAAATCGCATTTTTCAAATCTTACAGTAACTGGATATCTCATATTTGGTGATTTGTCGATTGACACAATCTCTCCTACTTGGTTAAACCAATAAGATTCTGGCCTTAATATGCGAACCTTGTCTTTTCTAGAAAATGCCATTTCAACTCTCTAAATCAACTTCAAATATATTTTATATCTGAGAATGATTTTTATATCCGCCTTATAAAAAATCGTTGCTTTTAGAAAGCTTTTGGAACTCACCTAGAAATTTAATGATTTTGAAAAAAGTTATTTTCTTGTTGGAAATTTCTTGATTAATACAACGACTTTATAAGTAGGGTTGAAGAATTGCTTACCAAGCTATATAAAGGCTTTTTGCTATTTAATAACCCCTTTTGTTTAGAGCTGATACTTCAATATGAAAAATTTATTACTTTTAATTGGAATATTTGCTATTAGCTTTTCTCTTTTTTAGTTATTAATAAATAATTGATCTTTTTCGCTATGGCATACATTACGGATTTTAGGAGAATGATTAATAGCTTAGAATTATCAGAGTTGTCAGAATTGTGTGAATAATTTTTATATGATCATGATAGAGTAATGCAGCAAGTAGTACTATCTTGCTCTAGACTTGGGTGCAAATTTCTTACTCAGAGGTAAATAAATATATGATGATAATCTACTCCAGTGGTGAGTTTGATGGTTTTATTTTTTTTAGTGGAGCCTGGTATGTATCATTTGGATAAAAGAATTTTTCCTTCTTAGCCAAGCTTTTTGACATTTAAAAGTGATTATATTAAAAAAGATTAATCTATAAATAAAAATATATATAATCAAAACATATTTAAATCTTCCTTATTATATTTTTTTAGTTGCTTTTAGGCGACATCATCTTTTTGATTTTGTGATAGCACACTCCTCTCTAGACCCCTCTTCATTTTACTTGGATTTACCTGATCCTGATACAGATGACTCAAGCAGCATTGAATTTTTAGATCGTCTCTCAAATGCTTGGTCAATATGTGATCGATTTGACTTGCAAACGGATATTTGGCGTGGCCGAATCTTAAGAGTAATTAGAGATCGTGAGAAAAAGGGGGGAGAAGGTCGTGGTACAGGCTTTTTGCAGTGGCTTAGAGAAATGGAAATTAGCAAAACAAAGGCTTACAGCCTCATTAAACTTGCTGATTCCTCAGATAACCTTGTTGGTGGAGGTCTTTTAGATGAGTCTAGTGTTAATAATTTTTCTAGAAGAGCTTTTATCGAAACAGCTCAATCAGTTCCAGAAGTGCAGCAAATGATTTCAGAAGTAGCTAATGAGGGTAATGAGGTTACGAGAAAACAAGTTAGAAGATTGACAGATGAATTTACTGCGGCAACAAGCCCACTTTTGCCAAATGAAATTAGAGAGCGGATTCAATCCAACATATTACCTTCAAAATTAGTTGCACCTCTAGTGAAAGAATTAGATAAATTACCTCGGCTACAACAAGATCAGATAAAAGAAGCATTAAAAGAAGAGCCTGAAATTGATTGTGTAAAGGATTTAACAAGTGCTGCCCGATGGATGGGGAAAACTATTGATGGATCGTTGTCAATACGAGCTTTTAATGATAAAAATTTAGATATTGAAAAGGCTACTCAAGAGGCATCTAGACTAGATTCATTAGGGCTTTTAGCTGATGCGTTAGGTCAAGCTAAATCTCTTGAAACAGGGGTTTTGAAATTTTATACTTCATTGCGCCGCTTGGAAGGTTTATATGAAAAACTATGGATAGAAAGTGGGAGCAGTACACCTTATTTGCGGGAAGTTCTGTCTGCACTTCAAACTCTTACTGGTTCTACTCTTAGGGTTTCATTAGGAGAATTATCTGGGGGTAAAAAAATTCGATTACAAATAGCAGAAGAAAATCTTGATCATTGAGAAGTGCAAAAGACTTAGTCTTTAATTTTTACATATGTCATTTAACAGTTGATATTCAAATTCTTCTTTTGGTGAAAACCAGCTTCTCCATTCTCCATTCCTTTTTGTTGTATTGATTTTTTTTCTTGAGCAATTTAAAGCAATAAATAAAGGTTCATTATTTTTATTTAAGCTAGGTGCAATAAAATTACCTTCTCTATAGACTAATTCACCCCAGTTGATTTTTAGAAACCCATATTCTCTCCAATCTACTTTTACTTCTTGCTCTGTATAGATAATTTTTGATTTGGATTCGAGCTTTTTATTGTTAGGTTTATCTAATTCTCTATTCATACTTTTATTTGATAAATACAGGATAGTTCCAACATTTAATTTTTCAGGATCTTTTAATTTGTTTATATTTACGATGTCATCAATTGAGATATTATATAGTCTACTTATTTTTGATAAAGAATCACCTTTCTCTACTTTATGAAAATCAACTTTCTTTTCAGAGTAATTGGTAATTGTATCTTTCTTATCTGAATTGCTTAGAGAGTTATTTCGATTGGTCAAATTTTTTAGTTCCTTTTTTTGAGGAAGGATTATTTCTTGTCCTATTTTTATTTTACTTGCATTATAGATTTCATTTATTTCCATTAATTGCCTTAATGAAATATTATTTTTCTTTGCAATTCCATGAAGTGTATCTCCTTCTTTAACTATAATTGTATTCGAATTTGCGGGCATTGCTATTAAATAAATTAATGGTATCGCAAATAAATTAATTCTTTTAATCACTTTCTTGATGGGTTTTTTAAAAGATAATGCTTCTAAGAAGATTTTTGAATATATATAATAATTTTTTAAATATATTCAAATCAACCTAGAAAATTTTTTAGGAATGAAATATCTAATTTATAAGGTGGGTAACGAAACTTGATGTCGAACCAAAATTGCTTTTCTAAAATTGGCCTTTCATGAGAAAAAGTATCAAAACCTGCTTTCCCATGGTATCTACCCATTCCACTATGTCCAATTCCTCCAAATGGTAATTCGGGTATACCTGCTTGAAGAACAACATCATTTAAGCAAATTCCTCCAGACCGGGTCTTTTCAATAAGTTTGTTTTTATCTATTTCTTTCCCCCCAAACATATAAATAGCTAGAGGGTGAGGATTTTGTTTGATTATATCTATAGCATTATCTAAACTTTTAATTGTTAATATAGGCAGAAGAGGTCCAAATAATTCTTCTTTCATAAGGGAATCATTTGTATCACTTACATTTATTAATGCTATGGTTAATCTTTTTTGCTTTGTATCGATTTCACCTCCAGTTATTATCTGATTATGTTTAATGGCATTGTCTAAAAGTCCTGTTAAACGCTTTAATTGAGTGTTATTTACAATCCTAGCTGAATCTATTGATTTCAGGGGATTAATTCCATAAAATTCTTTAATAACCTTTTTCATCTCTTTAATTAAATCTTCTTTTATATTTTCTTTGACTAGTACATAGTCAGGTGCAATACATGTTTGCCCTGAATTTAATCCTTTGCCCCATATAAGTCTTTTTGCTGTAGTTTTAACATCTGTATCTTCAAGAACTATTGCTGGACTTTTGCCGCCTAGCTCTAATGTGATAGGTGTTAAATATTTTGCTGCAGATTTCATTATTTCTTTACCTATTTTCTCTCCACCTGTAAAAAATATATGATCAAATTTTTCTTCAAGTAATGCTTTTGCAGTTAAAGCATCACCTTCGAAAACTTGCAGAATCTCTTGTGAGAAATATTTTTCAATTAATCTTTTTATTAGGTGTGATGTTTGAGGTGCATGTTCTGAAGGTTTTAAAACTGCAGTATTCCCCGCCGCTAAAGCACTTATTAGTGGTTGTAATGTTAGAGAAAAAGGATAATTCCATGGGCCAATAATTAAAATGCAACCTAGTGGTTGTGCTCTTATGATTGCTTTACCTGGTTGAAGTGATATTGGTATTTTTACTGAACGTGGTGCCATCCACTTCTTTAGATTTTTTTTTGTATGACTTAACTCTTGCTTTAAGGCGACAATTTCAAAAAAAGCTTCAGTAGGTGGCTTCCCAAGATCTTCACTTAGTGCTTTTAATATTTTTTCTTCATTTTCAAATAGCATTATTTCAAAATTTTTTAATTGCTTAAGTCTCCACTTTATTGAACTTGTTTTTCCATCTAAAACGAATGATCTTAATTGATTTATTTTTAATGAATTTAAGCCCATTTTGTGAAAGTGATTTAAAAAAAATTCTATTATTAGTTTTTTATGGTTTTTGCCACAAATATCTTTGAGTGCCTTCTTCTTTTTTGACTGCAATACAATTTGTGGCTATGTGCCATAAAGACTTATGTATTGGAGTTGGATTGTATAGATATACATTTGGAAATGATTGTTTAATTGCAAGAGTTGCTTCTCTTGCATGGTAATGAGGAATTGTTGGCTCAATATGGTGAATCACATGAGTTGATCCAATTCTGTGATGGAGAAAATCCAAGCATTTCCCATATGGCCGGTCTACTGAAAGAAATGCACCACGCATATAAGAAAAATCTGCATTGCCTAAGTGAGGAACATCAGAATCAGTATGGTGCAACCATGTATAAAGAACTAACCAGATATTTACTACTAATAAAGGGGCAAAATATAGACTAATTACTGAATAAATTCCAAATTTAAAAGCCCAAATCAATAATCCTATAAGAACAACTGCAATACCCCAATCAGATAACCAAACTTTTCTTGCCCATATTGATGGCCATAATTTTTTAGAGAATGGTGAGGTTGGCCAAAAATGATTTGTAGTTCCATACTTAGGACCTCCAGTTTTTCCAAATAAAAGATATGCAGGCCAACCGAATAATAAATGAAGAATAAGCTGCAGAATTCCAAATAAATATTTTCCTAGAAATATTGAAGTTGCTAAGTCATTTTCTCCACCTGCTTTTTCGCTTATACCGTTTCCATTAACTACTAAAGGCACATGTGTTTCTCCATTAGTTATATGATTAGTAAATGCATGGTGTACGGAATGTGAACGCTGCCAAGAAAAATATGGTACAAGTAATATTGAATGGCATATATATCCAACTATTGTTTCTAATCTTTTATTATCAGAAAAGGCACCATGTCCACATTCATGAGCAAGGACCCATAAGCCCATAGCAGTTGTTCCGGAGATAATTGCATATATAAACCAAATGAATACCATATTCTGGGTAAGTGGAATCGATATCCCAATAATTACTACTAACGTTTGAATGAATATTGACTGAAGTAGATAGGAAATAGACTGATTTGTTTGCCTAGAAAAACATTTCCTAGGAATAACTTCTCTAACTTCAGATCTACTGGGAATATCACTCATGCTTAATTTCAGCGCCTTATTTTTAAGACCTGAACTTGGGGCATTTTTTGTTTTTCTCAGATCTACAGGAGAGTCCATTTTGGGTTTGATTGGAACTTTCAAGCTTCTTCTCCTAGATAAAACATTGGTATTAATTGGGATTGACTTTTAATGAAAGAAATCCCTACTCAGCGTTACCTCTTCACACTAAATCTATTCATGCCCAACAGTCTACTTTTGCGCCAAAGTAAAATATAATCCTTCTAGATGCTCAAAATGCTATTGCAATGGTTATATTGTCTCAGATTTGATTTAGGTAAATGGACGCCAAGCATGTTTTTATTTATGACGGCGAGTGTCCATTTTGTAAGCATTTTGCAGAGCTGCTTGAACTTAAAAGTGGCATTTCCAATATTGAGTTTATTAATGGGAGAGAAAACCTTAATCAACTCAGCAGTTTGTTGAAAAAAGGATATGATTTAGATAGAGGAGCAATTATTCTTAAAGGTGATGAAATTCTTTATGGACCGGAGGCTATTAATTGGATATGTACGAAAATAAATGAACCTTCTGATTCATTATTAGAGTTGCTTAGAGTTATATTTACTTCAAAGCAAAGGACAAATTTAGCTTTCCCTATACTTGTATTTGCAAGACGAATTCTTCTTACATTAAAAGGTATAACGTGGAAGCCAGTTAAAGATTCTATTCAAAGTTATTGAATACCAAGGATTCTTCCTACTTTAAGATTATGATATTCACTTAAAATCATTTTTGCGCATTATCAAAAATAATAGTATGCATTTTGAGTATCCTGATACTCGAAAAAATTCACTTTATGTAAAACTAATTTGTGTGAAATCATTTAAAATTATATTTATTATTAGCCTGTTATTGTTATAGAATTCGGAAACTTCAAATAGTCACTATAATTCTTTTCCTTAAATGATTTCTGTTAACGATTTTTAGAATGTAGAGTCTATTGATAATTTCAAGGATTGAAGTGATTCTTGCTGTTTAACTTTATTGAGGCTTTGATCCTTTTTTAGGTGATTAGATTATTTAAAAAGGTATATAAGTATACAAGTGCTTGGATCTATTAATTGACTTGAAATATTTACGTATTCCTGTATTGCTTGATGGGGATATTATATTATAGCTGCATTAGACCTAAGCTTTAGCTGTAGACACTTGTCTATAGCTAAAGCTTAGGCCTTTAAGAATCTTTAAATCATCTACTTTATGTTAATGGAGTTTTTCTCTAAAAAAAAATCAAATTATATATTGCTTGCCTTGATACTATTCTTCCTGGTTTATAGCTATCAATTTTTTGATATTGATTTAATTACTAGCATAGTCCAAAGAAGTCAAAATAATATTAATACAGCTGGTATTTATATGGCATTCATAATATTTTTACTTAGATCAATTAGCATTGTTGTTCCTATAATACCAGGAACATATTGTGCAGTGATTTCTGGTTACATTTATGGAATTGAAAAAGGTCTTATAATTATGTTTATATCTGATTTTATTTCTTGTTCAATTTCATTTTTGATTTCGAGAAACTTAGGAAGAAATTTTGTAAGAAAAATTTTAGGGCAAAATCAAATGAAGAGAGTAGAGAGTATTAGTTCGAATTACTTAGAGAACAATTTATTTTTAATGACAGGTTTTTTGATGACTTCATGGTTTGATTTTGTATGTTATGCAGTTGGACTAACAAAAATTTCTTGGAAAAAATTTATGCCCGCTTTGATATTAAGTATCTTGATATCGGATTTGCCTTTTGTTGCTGGTGGTTTTGCTCTTAGTAAATTGAAAGATGTAAGCTTAGTTCAAGTTCTTAATGGAGATGTGAAAGTTATTGAGGGACCTTATTTACTTGTTTTGGTTTTCTCTGCTTTAATTGTCTTTGGATTAGGGTTTATGAATGTATTCCTTAAGAGTAAATCTAAAGATCAATCATTATAGTTTATTTTTTAAAGTCTCACATTGTGATTCTTTTTTTAACAACTAATTCATTACTGATACTACAGAAAATCATAATCAACAGCTAAGTCTCCTGCGAATCTGCAATTGAATTAAATATCTCCTCTACCTGAACCTGCTGCGAGATCTATCTCAATGTGTCTTTCTAATTCTACACAACTGAAAAGTAAATTCCTTTTCTTTTTCCATTTCCTCAGAAACTGCCGATGGAATAAATTAAGATAACGCAATTGTTAATGAGATAAGAAGTTTTTCTAAACAAATAAATAATCTTTGAGATATTCTCATCAATCAATGAATCAATTAATTCAAATTGCGCAACTACCAGAATGCCAGTCTGATCTAGGCTTTAGGTCTCGTGTTTTTGTAAGGCTCAGAGGAGTTTTGTGTTCCTTCTTTATTCACCAAGAAAAAAGAATGCTTTTGGCATGAACTCTTTGATACAAAAGGATTTGATTTATTTGTTTATCCTTAATTGGATGGAATGAATCTGATTCAAGTAAGAATTGATGCGATTATTCGAAATTGAACTGATGATTTTCATTGTTAATGATTTCTATATGTCTTTTGGATTAAAGCTTTTTTGAGTGAACAGGTAATGGATGTTCTTGGCTTTTGAGCATTTTTTAATCTTTTTCTGCAAAATCTGTAAAATTCAGTTAAGGTTCACTTCAACCTTGATTATTAATTGAAAATGCTCCGTAAGCAAGAAAAAAATGCAGTTACAAGAGGCATCCTGCTAGGTATTGGTTGGGGATGGGGTTTAGATAGGTTTTATGAGGGGGATAAAAAAGGAGGAATACTTTCGATACTTGGATGGGCGATTGTTTTTACAAGCTTTATGTTTTTAAAATGCTCTGGAGTTAGTTATGTTGATGGAGTAAAAGATTATTCTAGTTATAGTCCTAACCCTTTAATTATTCTTCCATTAATAGCTGGATTATATGGGGCATATTTGATTATTAGAAAGGCATTTAGATTGGCAAAACAATTTGAGAATGCAGAAGATTAGTAAGAATGAAGAAGTTAAGTTAAAATATTATTAATTAATAATGTCAATACCTTATAATTTAAATTGATAAAATAAAATTTAATTTTATCAATACATATTCTTTTTTCGATACAATTGTTCAATTATTTTTCTTCGCAATTCTATAGCCTCGAAATTCATCAAAGCTGATACTATCAGTTTTGTAAGGATGTTTATATATTACTTTGTATTTTTCAAATTAAGCATTCAACAGCTTTTGCCCATAAGAAGGTTTGGGTTTTAGAACTAAATGTTTTGGATTTATTGACTAGATAATTTTTCTTTCGAATTAAGGCTTGCCAGCCTTTCCTCCCTTTCGGAATCGTTGCCATTTTCTTGATGCATAAGAATAGATTCGCCAATCAAGAATTATCTGTCATTCAGTAAAAGTGGACATGAAATTGGATATCCTATTTTATACAAATGCAATCTTTAGTGCCTGAGATTGTTTGTTATCAGTTAGGTCAGGGGTCATGCCCTCGTCGGGACTTGAACCCGAGACCTCTCCCTTACCAAGGGAGTGCTCTACCGCTGAGCTACAAGGGCTTGTGTATTTATTTATGGTGGGCCGGGTTGGATTTGAACCAACGTAGGCAGAGCCAGCGGATTTACAGTCCGCCCCCATTAACCACTCGGGCACCGACCCCCACACAAATTGACCTTACATTAAAAGGGGACGAATTGTTCAGAAATGTTGGTCGTTTCAGAACTAAATAGATACGATCTCTTTAGTTCTGTTGATTTCATTGGATATGAATATTTTGCTTATTAATGGTCCGAATTTGAATTTATTGGGGATAAGGGAAAAATCTTTGTACGGATCAACGACACTTGAATCTATAGAGAAAGAGTTGGTGAAAAAAGCTATTTCTGAAAATGTGAGCCTTGAATGTTTTCAAAGTAACTCTGAGGGAGAAATTATTGATTGTATACACAGTAGCAAGACTAAAATTAATGGGATTCTTATAAACGCTGGGGCTTATACGCATACTTCTATCGCTATAAGAGATGCTTTGTTAGGAGTAAGTATCCCTTATGTTGAATTGCATTTAAGTAATACTTCTTCAAGGGAACCTTTTCGGCAGAAGTCTTTTCTTTCAGATAGGGCGATTGGAGTTGTTAGTGGTTTTGGAGCATATAGCTATTATTTGGCGATGAAAGGTCTTTTGGATTATTTGCAAAGAGGAAGATAAATATTATGTCCACTTCAAATGACACTAAAAAAAGTTGTTTAAAGATTAAGTGGCTTGCAAGCTCAACAAGCTCTGAGTGGTTGACTCAAGCAATTCAGAATCCAATTGAGTTACTAATTGATCATGCTCATTGTGAGCGCAAAGCTGCTGGATTTGCAATACAAATGATGTTCCGCTATATCAATGAGATTGGGTTATGCGAGGCACTAAGTCCATTAGCCCGTGAGGAACTTGAACATTTTGAGAGGGTTTTATTTGTTTTAAAATCAAGAGGTGAATATTTGAAACTTCTTCCTGCTCCACCGTATGGTTCTGAGTTAGCTAAAAATATCAGGCCTCAAGAACCAGAAAGAATGTTGGATAGTTTTTTGGTTGCAGGATTGATTGAAGCAAGAAGTCATGAAAGAATGTCCTTGCTTGCTTCTCATAGCCCGGATAAAGAATTAAAAGATTTATATGCTGATTTACTTCAAAGTGAGGCAAGACACTTCTCATTGTACTGGAGATTGGCAGAACAAAGGTTTGAGAAGAAAAAAATTATTTATCGTTTGAAGGAGCTGGCATCAAAAGAAGCAGAAATCTTATCCACTCTTCATCCTCAACCTCGAATGCATAGTTAATATCATGCTAGTAAAATTGAGGATTTTTAGGATTAATTATTATCTAAAAAATTGTTGACTTAGATATGAGTATTTCTGATAAAAAACTTAATCTTACCATTGTTGGGACTGGACCTGGCGATCCAAATTTATTGACTATATCTGCAATTAATGCAATTAAATCAGCAAATTTAGTTGCTTATCCAGTTTCAGTTGTAGATGGTAAAAGTCTTGCTTATCAAATTGCATCCAGGTGGATTTCTAAATCTCAGATGAAACTACCATTATATTTTCCAATGGTAAAAGAAGTTGAGCCTAGAAAAGAAGCTTGGTATAAAGCTAGGGATCAACTCTTTACAGTTATTAAACGTTATAAGGAAATAGTTTTTCTGACATTAGGCGACCCTTCTTTATTTTCAACTGGTTCGTATATTTTGTTGGCTATTAGAAATTATTATCCCCAGATTAATGTAAAAGTTGTTCCAGGGATAGCGTCTTTTTCTACTGCTGCTGCTCAAGGGCTATGCCCTTTATCTTTTCAGGATGAACAAATACTTATTCTTTCTACACCTGATGATAAGGCATCATTAATGTTCTTAATAGATGAAGCAAGATCGAAGAAAAGAGTTTTGGTTTTGCTAAAGATTGGGAAAAGGTGGAAGTGGGTAAAACAAGTTTTAGAGGAAATGAATATTATAAAACTATCTTTATTTGCACAAAATATTGGATTTTATGATCAGAAAATAATAAATGCTTCAGAGTTAAAAGATAAAGAAATCTCTTATTTTTCATTATTAATAATTAGGCAGAGTTGGCCTGAAATATTGCCTTGAATTTTCACAGTAAACTAATTTGTTCTTTTAGAAGATTTATTGCTTTTTCAGGTGTTTTAGCTCTAACTAATTCTTTCCTAAGCTGTGTGGCACCATGGAAACCTTTGCAAGTCCAAGATAGATGTTTTCTTGCAATCAGCAACCCATGATTTCCTTTTAACTTTAATAGTTGCCTAAGATGTACTAGGGCTATTTCTAATATTTCTTTGGGAGTAGGAGATGAAATAGCTTTATTTCCTTTTAAATCTGCATCGATTTGGCCTATTAACCATGGTGAACCCATACTTCCTCTCCCAATCATTATTCCATCAGCATTAGTTTTTTTGATGCAATTAAAGGCATCAAAAGAGTTATTAATATCACCATTTGCAATTACAGGAATGTCTAGTGATTGCTTAACTTTTCCAATTGCTTCCCAATTTGATTTCCCTGAAAAACCTTGTTCTCTTGTCCTTCCATGTATGGTTATGAGTTGAGCTCCAGCATTTTGTATTTTCCTGGCAAACTCACTTGCATTGCAAGAATTCTGACACCATCCCAAACGCATTTTTACAGTGACGGGAATTTTGACGGCTTTGCAAACTTTTTGAACTATTTCTACCGCCAATTCAGGTTCTTTTAATAATGCGCTTCCACCACCTTTACAGGTGATTTTGCGAACAGGACACCCCATATTGATATCTATTAGAAATGCACCTGCTTTTTCAGCTGATTCGGCTGCTTCAGCCATTGATTCAGGACGGTAATCAAACAGTTGAACTCCTATTGGACCTTTCTCCTTTGATAAACCTAATAATTTTTCATTTCCATAGCCTAATTTTAGATTACTAGCATTAACCATCTCAGTAAAAAGTAAAGCCTCTGGAGCCCATTTTCTAATAAGGTTTCTGAATACTTGGTCACTTACTCCAGCTAGAGGTGATTGCATTACAAGAGTGTTAATTTCTCTGGCAGTTCCCTGGCCTGGTAAATAGATCTTTTTAAGTGGAATATTATTCATTTTGGTTTTTAAGTTGAACTTTCAAGCCTTCTTATTCGAGAAATTTCTAATGCTGAACAATCTATAGTTTTTGAAATGCAAACAAGATCTACCGTTGCTTTCAATGCTATGGGCACCTGTGATATTGCGATTATTAAGAGTGCTATCCCTGTCCAAGGACCATGAACACTGAAGTTCTGAGATTTTTTTGAAGAAGATCTTAGGAAAGGTCCAGAGTTTGATTTGTTCATTTTTAATTCCTATTTTTTGTTGTTATCAACAGTATGCAGAATCAGAGCACACGATGACTTATAAAAGGGTCAATGCCATTTACAAGTAGAGGACATTTGTGCGCCCGATTGTTGCGATAATTGGTCGTCCTAATGTGGGCAAATCCACTTTGGTTAATAGACTTTGTGAAAGTAGAGAAGCAATAGTTCATGATCAGCCTGGTGTAACTAGAGATAGAACCTATCAAAATGGGGTTTGGGCCGATAGAGAATTTAAGATTGTAGATACAGGTGGGTTGGTATTTGATGATGACAGTGAGTTTTTGCCAGAAATACGAGAACAGGCCAATATTGCTCTTGCCGAAGCTGTTATTGCTGTAGTTATTGTTGATGGCCAGCAAGGTATAACTGCTGCAGATGAAGCTATAGCAGAATGGTTGAGGTCTCATCAATGTAAAACTTTGGTAGCAGTAAATAAATGCGAATCGCCAGAACAAGGCATTGCTATGGCCGCAGAATTTTGGAAACTAGGATTAGGAGAACCCTTACCTATTTCTGCGATTCATGGAGTAGGAACAGGTGATTTGTTAGATCAAGTGGTAGCTCTTTTGCCTCCAAAAGAGCTCGAGAGTCAATTTGACGAGCCAATTCAGTTGGCAATTGTAGGGAGGCCAAATGTAGGTAAATCAAGTCTTCTGAATTCAATTTGTGGAGAAAATAGAGCAATAGTTAGTCCTGTTAGAGGTACAACACGAGACACAATTGATACAAACTTATTTCGCCACAATAAAGCTTGGAGATTGGTCGATACAGCGGGTATTCGTAGACGAAGGAGTGTGAATTACGGAGCAGAATATTTTGGTATTAATAGAAGTTTTAAGGCTATTCAAAGAAGCGATGTATGTGTTCTTGTCATAGATGCTTTAGATGGAGTGACAGAACAAGACCAGCGATTGGCTGGACGAATTGAGCAAGAAGGAAGAGCTTGTCTCGTAGTTGTAAACAAATGGGATGCCATTGAAAAAGATAGTCATACTATGAATCTGGTTGAAAAAGAATTGAGGTCAAAGCTTTTTTTCCTTGATTGGTCTCAAATGTTATTTACATCAGCTTTAACAGGCCAAAGAGTTGAAAATATTTTTATTTTGGCTTCTCTTGCTGTTGAACAGCATCGACGCAGAATTTCCACCTCAGTTGTGAACGAAGTACTATCAGAAGCATTAAGTTGGAGGAGCCCTCCTACTTCACGAGGCGGGCGGCAAGGACGGTTGTATTACGGGACACAAGTAGCAAGTAAGCCACCTACTTTTACTCTTTTTGTAAACGATCCAAAATTATTTGGTGATAACTATAGACGCTATATAGAAAGGCAATTAAGGGAAGGTTTAGGGTTTGAAGGAACTCCTTTAAAGTTATTTTGGAGAGGTAAACAGCAGAGAGATGCGCAAAGAGATCTTGATAAAAAATATAAAGATATTTCATTTTGATATATGGATTGGTTAAAAAAAATTCCTATTGGGCAATATGTGGCTGGTGAACTTAGCTGGTTGAGGAGGATTGATCCAAGATTAAAACTTGCATGGGTGTTGATGTTTTTATTAACGCCTGTTCTTGCTGATGCTTTGTGGAGAATTTGTTTGGTTATAGTATTACTTCTAATTACCTTTTGCAGTGGATTGCAGCGACGCACTTGGTTGAAATCAATTTCTTTATTATTTTTATTATCAATTACTGTTGGATTGTTTGCAATGTTTTTGCCAACTAGTACTACTGGTCCAGCCTTGAATATGCGCTCTCCTCAAGAATTATCAATTATACAAAATCTACTTCCAAGTTGGGAATTAATAAGTTTTGGACCATTTAATATTGATAGAAATTCTGCAGAGTTAGGAATAAAAACATCTACGTTGATTTTTACAGTTATTCATAGCGTTAATATTATGCTTATTACAACTTCGCCAGAAGACCTTGTGTGGGCATTGAGATGGTTCCTTCGCCCCTTATCTTTTTTTAAGTTTCCTTTGGATAGATTAAGCTTTCAGTTATTGCTGGCTTTGAGGTTTCTTCCATTGATTCAAGAAGAATTTCAAAATCTTCTTAGATCAATTGCTATAAGGAATGTAAAGTTTAGAAGGCTAGGGTTTAAATCTGCTTTGAGTTTAATCTTGTCTGTAGCTGAGCGTTTGCTTACAAATATTTTGCTTCGAGCAGAGCAAGGGGCTGATTCATTATTATCAAGAAATGGTTTTTTGATTTCTCCAGAATATTTTAGGTCTGAAAGGATAGATCTTGTAAAAAATTCAGTAATTAACACTTGTTCAACTCTAATCTTATTTTTGTGTATTTTTCTTAGAATTAAGTATGGTAATTCTTGATTCAAGGGAGTTCAAAATTGAATGCTGAGCGTTATCTAAACCATCCCACTTTTGGTATGTTATATCTAGTTTCTCCTGCTGGAGAATCGAGAGATGTTTATGCAACTTTATACGCACAGAAAATGTTTTTTCTAGTAACTTTACAACCAAGAGGTGCTGAATTTGAAGTTATACCTTATCTAGATGCACGTCATTATGCTGAGAAGAATTTATCTGCTTGTTTAAGAGAAGGTTCATCTGAGACTTCTAGATGGAAAGATCTTTTTCATCAAACTTTTATATAAGTGAATAAATGACTTTGATTTCCCGAGTTGAGTCATTAAGAAGACGTCTTCCTGAAAATGTCAATCTATTGGCTGTTAGTAAGGGACATCCAGCAAGTTCTATAAGATCTGTAGCTAATTTTGGGCAAATCGACTTTGGTGAAAGTCGTTTGCAGGAGGCTTTGCCTAAATTTGCTCAATTAAATGATTTAATTGACCTAAAATGGCATTTTGTAGGGAGATTGCAAAGAAATAAAGTTCGGGCTGTAGTGAAAAAATTTGATTTCATACATTCTGTAGATTCAATAGATTTAGCAGAAAGAATTTCAAGGATATCTCAGGAAGAAAATAGATTTATTAAGGTTATGTTGCAGGTTAAATTTTTAGAAGATGAAAATAAAGGTGGTTTTCAAGTAGATGATTTAATCCAATCATGTTCAGAATTAAAGAAGTTGCCTAATATTCAATTAATTGGTCTCATGACGATTCCACCTTTAGGCCTAGCCTTGAACAGGAGGAAAAATGTCTTTAAGCAATGCCGTGATTTGTCTAATGCAATGGGTTTAAAGGAGTGTTCAATGGGAATGAGTGGTGATTGGGAAGAGGCAATAGAGTCTGGTGCGACTTGGATTCGTATTGGTTCACTTCTTTTTGGAGAAAGATCTAAATAATTCAATTGCACAGAGATATCAAAAAAAGCACTTAAAAACCTTGCCCCTGTATTTAAGAAACGTTATTTAATAGATAGGTTAAATATTCTTTAGAGAATTTAACCTATCTGTCGGTTAGATCCGATTATTTAACTATTTCCCGAGAGGATTCAACTGGTGTCGCTTATTTCCCGTCTTCGTGCTGTCGTTGCTGGTGACGACTATTTAGATAGTGATTTTGATGAGCTCGACTACGAAACAAGCGATCACTTTGAATCTGATAGTAGAAGTGGAAAAGGGTTAAGCGGAGGATTGTCGACCGTCTCAAACGGGAATCCCTTTGATAGTCGAAATGGAATTGGTTCTTCAAATGTTATAGGTATGCCAGGAATATCAACCAATACTTCTGAGGTTAATTTAATGGAACCTAGAAGTTTTGATGAGATGCCAAGAGCTATTCAGGCTTTAAGGGAACGTAAGACCGTTATTCTTAATCTTACGATGATGGAACCAGATCAAGCACAAAGAGCAGTTGATTTTGTTGCAGGCGGTACTTTTGCTATTGATGGTCACCAAGAAAGAGTAGGAGAAAGTATTTTCCTTTTTGCTCCTTCTTGTGTCACGGTTACAAATTCATTCCAAGAAGAAGCATCTCCTTCTACGGTTACTGATAAAGGTGCCGACCTTTTGTCGAAAGAGCCTTCTCCTGCACCTGAACCAGCCTGGGGAGATGTTGTAGCATCAGCTATTTAAGGGAAGTGACCTGCTCTGTAGGTGTTATTGGGTTTGGCCGTATGGCTCAGGCAATAATATCTCCTTTACTTAAAAGTGGAAAACTCAAATCTGATCAGATTATTGGAGTTGTAGGTAGACGTGAAAGTATTGCCTCAATATCAGAGAGATTCCCATCAGAACTGTGTATTTGTACTCCAGATTCAAGTGAAGCTATAAAAGCTTGGAATGCACCAGTTAAAATCTTATCTATAAAGCCTCAGCAATTAGATTTGGTATCTAAAGAAGCAAATCAATGTATTAAACCTGAGTCTTCTAATTCTCTTTTAATTTCTTTAATTGCAGGAGTTAAATTGCAGAGATTGAAAGCTATTTTTTCTGAATCTTTTTGTGTTCGTGTTGTACCTAACGCTCCTGTTTTTGTAGGTTCAGGTCTTACGGGGATTTCTTGGGGTGATTCATTTCCTATTGATAAAGTCTCTCTTGTGAAGGATATTTTCGAGCCTATTAGTGAATTAATTGATTTACCAGAAGCACAACTAGATGCATTTTTGGCATTGACATCCTCTGGACCAGCTTATGTAGCTTTAATTGTTGAAGGATTAGCAGATGGCGCTGTTGCTGCAGGTTTACCAAGAGAGCTAGCTCTTGAATTAGCTCATAAAACTTTATCAGGAACAGCATCCTTATTGAATAAAAAGAAATTGCATCCAGCCCAATTGAAAGACATGGTAGCTTCACCTGCGGGGACAACAATTAGTGCTCTTAGGCATCTTGAGAAATCAGGGTTACGCTCCGCTTTGATTGAAGCTGTTGTTCTTGCGGCAGAACGTAGTAAAGAACTTTCTTGATAATACTTTTGAGATATCAGATCTAAGACCAGTATTAAACATCTAATACACTTAGATATAGTTTTTCTAATGTCTCAATATTTTGTTGCAAGGTGTACTTCTCCATAACTCTTGATCTTGCACGTTTACCTAACTCAGCGGTGAGACTTGGATGATTTCTTAATACTGGTAGTAGTGTTTTTAATTGTGAAGTAACTCCATCTGTATTCATGACTATACCTGCGCCATTTTTTAGAACCTCACCATCAGCTCCTGCATCAGTGGCTACACAGGCTGTCTCCGTGGCCATTGCTTCTAATAATGCTAAAGAAAGACCTTCAACAAGGCTGGGGAGAAGAAAAACTTCTGCGAGTTGAAGTAAAGCAACTCTTTTATTTAAATCAGGCTCATATCCCCACCAAAATACATCTTTATCTTTATTAGCTATTGAATTATTCTCTAAAGTTGGTCTTAGTGGACCATCTCCAACGATTACTAATTGACATCCTGTTAAATCTAATTGGCGCCAAGCTCTGAGGAGAGATTCAACATTTTTTTCGCTAGCAATTCTTCCCATGTATAAAAATGTTCTTTTATTTCCAAGTATTTTTTTTATTTCAAGCTCTTCAATAGTTGGGCTACTGGAGCTTTTGGGTAGCCAGGTTGTAATGTCTACACCATTAGGTATTACAACAATTCTATCTTCTTTTATTCCTAGTTTTGCAAGTACTTCAGCTTGCATTTCTGAGAAAACTATAACTTTGTCATAGCGTGCGAGAAAAGGAGCATAAAGTTGATAGGTGAGTTGTTGAGTATTTGCAGTTAGATTGCGTAAACTGGAGTCAAAAGGGGGATGAAATGTTGCAATTAAAGGAACATTAAGTTGCTGACATAATTCAGGTAGCCGAAAATCAAGGGGTGAAAGTGTAAGGCTTGCATGAACTACATCTGGCTTGAGTCTGGAAAGAGAGGCTCTTAGTTCTTTTTGAGCCCGTGGGGATGGAATAGTATAAACCTGTGATTTGATCAGATAAGGGAGACTAACGTCAGGATCATTTGCGAGTAATGATGTTTTGCTTTTTCTAGAATTACTGGGGTTATCAAAATGAATGAAACTTGTTTGATGCCCCCTATTCCTCAGTTCCTCCGTGGTGCTTAGGCCATAACAGACATTTCCACAGAAAGGTGATTTTTTTCCTAGCCAGGCGATGTGCGCCAATCAAAAATTTTAAGTTGATTTTTGCAAACTAGCAGCGTTTCTAATGTTCTTCTAGGAGTGCTGTTATAAAAGAAAGAGCAGCAAGTATCCAAAGTACTGGTAATAAACCAATACTACTAACCATTGCCCCTGCCAGAACGAGGGGCAGACTTAGGGAAATATTAATTAAGTTGTTTTGTAATCCAAACACTTTTCCCCTTTTCTCTTCTGGTGTATCTCTTTGGAGTGTTGTTTGAGCCGGTATCGCTACTAAAGCTGCTCCAATACCTAATAAGCTACACAAAGAAAACGTGATTATTAATGATCCTTTGAAATGTCCAAGTAGAATCAAACTAAAGGTAATTATTCCCAATCCAAAAGCTGAAAGCTTTTTGAGTTCTAAAAAATGCCCTTTTTGAGCTAGAAAAAGTGCACCTATAGAAATACCAACTCCACACATTGCTAGAAGTAATCCGAATTTTCTAGGGCCTAATAGAGGGATTTCAGAAGCGAGACTAATTGCTAAGACATAAAGAGCTGCAAGCAGGCTATATAGAACTACAAGATTGAAGATTGCCCCTCTCAATGAAGGTTTTTCATTAACTATTTTCAAGCCCTCTTTGATTTCGTCTATGAGGTTTCTTTTCAAATTTTTGGAGGACTTTTCATTCAAATTAATTTTGAAAATAAATAATGCTGCACTACCAAAAAATAATGGTAATAATAAAAACTCTCCTCCATTAATATTCAATAATAAGAAAATATTCCTGAAAATTCTTAATAAGGGATCTCCTAATGCAAACCCAATTATTGTTGCACCCATGCTTGTTGCTTGATATATAGAATTTGCAGCAATTAAATTCTTTTTTGGGATAATTAAAGGTATAGCAGCTTGTTCTGCAGGTAAGAAAAATTGAGTGAGAGTTGAAATGAAAAATGTAAGATGAATTATTCCCCAATATCCCCAACTTAATCCTAGAAAGTATGGGCCTGGCAATATAAAGAAAGGAATTAGTAAAGAAAGTAATGCTTTTATAGCATTTGAAATAACCATTACTTCTTTTTTAGGCCAAATATCTGAACCTATTCCAGCAATGGCTCCTAACAAAATTGCTGGAATAGTATTTGCTATATATATTCCTGTGGCGAGTAGAGTTATTTTTTGAGCATCACTTGAAATATTTAATCGAATTGAGGATGCTAAATTTTCAAAAATAATTGCATTTTCAGAATTAGTATTGACCCAAAATTGGGAGATTAAATAAACCATAAGAACTATATAAAACTTGTCGGCTAACTGAGAGCAAATTTGCCCTATCCAAAGCTTTTTGAAATTATCGATTTGGAGTGCAACTTTTATACCTACATCTGTTTTATTGTTATGCATATTTGAAAATTTCTTTCTTTTGCATTATATTAAAATAGTGAAATTTACTTTCTATTTAATTTCATCGTATCAGAATCTACTAATACATCTCGCAACATTTGTAATGAGAGGAGTTTCTTCGGTAAATGAGTTTCGTTCCAGCATTGGATAATATCAAGAAATTTCAACCATACTTCTTGGGGACCCATTATTTCTCCTGTCTTTGTTACAGGTAATTTAGACCTTAGTAAACGTTGAAGAAGAGCTAGTTCAGAAGGATTTAGTTCTATCTTTGAATGATGGGATTTACCTAATGCAAAGCCTTCATCAGGGATAAAAGAACACCTCCATTCCCATTTGCCAATAGGAGGTTCTAGGATTAAACCTGTATGACAACATTTTTGCACTGGTATGCAATAACCACCTAGTGCAAGTAGGTGGACACAAGCTTGTATAGTTTTAGCTAGAATTTCAGTCTTATTGGTTTTATACTTATTATCATTATTTAATCTTTCTAGATGTATTAATACTGGATCTAATACTTTAGATTCTGCGCCATTATCACAAAAAAGCATTAAACAAAGCTCTGCAATTGTTTGCCCAGCAGCCAGGGTTTCTATATTTTCACCTAGTCTACTAAAACTTTTTAATACTTTAATTTGTCGAACTCTTAGTAGTCCTGATCTTCCTGAAATTTGGAGCTGGAGTAAAGTTAATGGTGAAGTCGCTGCAAGACTACTTTTAGGCTTTCTTGCACCTGGAATAGCCAGTCTTCTAATACCTTCATTTTCACTTAAGATAGTTAATAAACGATCATTTTCTCCAAGAGGTCCAACTTTTAAAACTAAACCTCTTATTTTTTCCATTGTTTTGCTTCTTTCATAATCTCAGGTCCGTGGGTTGTTCCAATTATGCTTGCTCCTTCTTCAACTAAATCTATGGTTTGATCTAGACTTCTTATTCCACCAATTGCTTTTAATTCGCATCGCTTTTTTGATAGATTGACTAATCTACGTATTTGATTAGAAGGACTTTTAATACCAAAACCATTGCAGTTTTGCAATCCTTTAACACCTACTTCGATAGATGACTCTATTGCAAGTAATAAGTTTTCTTCTGAGAGTTGAGACATATTAAGAATTACTCGAACAGGTAGTCCTAAGTTACAAATTTGAGCAAGTTCTTCTGCAAACAAATTTTGATTACCTTCATTTAATGCAGAAAAGTTTGGTACTACTTCAAACTCATCAACTCCTTGAGCTGCAGCCCATTCAGCTGTTTTTAATTTTATTGAATAAGGTAAATCACCAAAAGGAAAAGCTATTAGACCGATAAGCTTTGTGGTGCTATTTGATTTAATTCTTTTACGTGCATATTCAATTCTATTTAGATTTGGACAAAATCCTGAAAATCCTAAAAAAGTGGATGCATCACAAATGTCATTAAATGAGTTCTGATCTAAATGTGGATTTAATGCTGCTTGATGGATCCTGGCATTAAGATCTAAAGAATCCAAGGAGTTTGCCTTCATCTGACCTATTATTTTTTATCTTGGATAACTCCATAACCTCCATGGTTTCTTTTGTAAATAACTTGTAACTCATTACTTTCTACATCACGGAATAAGTAGAAATCGTGATCTATTAAATCAAGTTGATGCCTGGCTTGGTCAATATTCATAGGGGGCATAGAGAAATATTTTCGCCTGACACCAGGATTAGGAAGATTAGCTTCTTTCTTTTCAATTAAAGAAGATGTATCAATTGACTCGTCTGAGACAATTGATTCTGTTTTTTGAGTTTGGGTTGCTTTATGTCCATGACTATGGTGGTGATCACTATGTCTTTCCTTATATTTTCTCAATTGCCTGCTTAGTTTGCTTGCAACTAAATCAATACTTGCATATAAATTCTCACTACGTTCTTGTGCTCTGATTACAGTGCCATTAGCAAATACAGTCACTTCAGCAGTTTGTTGAGGCACTCTTGGATTTTTTGCAACTGAAAGATGAACATCAGCTTCTTTCACCATTTCTTGAAAGTTATGTGTTGCTCTTTCTAATTTTGATTGTGTGTATTCACGAAGTGCAGGAGTTAATTCAAGATTCCGGCCATGAATAAGAAGTTTCATACAAATTCTGCCTCCCTGGGTGATCGCTGCAATTTAGATACAGCTTATTTACCTTCTGAAGTTTTTTCTTCATTTCTTTTTGAACCAAGAGAACTCGTTCCTTTTGAGAGCTCATGGAAATCTCAGAAAGAAAAGAGAAATCTTTTGCGGGCTAATAGGTCAAGTGCTCAATCTGTTTGGTTATTGCAGCATGAACCTTGTTATACCTTGGGGAGAGGATCAGACAAGAAATATGTTCTTTTTGATCTTGAAACCCCCCCCTTTCCTTGTTATCGGATTGATCGAGGTGGAGAAGTTACTCATCACTTGCCTGGACAATTAGTTGTATATCTTGTACTTGACCTTTTCCGGTATCAAACAGATTTGCATTGGTATTTGCGCCGTATTGAAGAAGTGATTATTGATGTATTACATCAAATTGGTTTGACTGGTTACCGTATAGATGGATTGACAGGCATTTGGGTAGAGAATTTTAAGATCGCTTCTATTGGAGTTGGCTGTAGTGGCTGGATAACACAGCATGGGTTTGCCTTAAATGTAAATTGTGATTTGTTTGGGTTTGATGAAATTGTTCCTTGTGGTTTGTTGGGAAAAAAGGTGGGAAGACTGGATTATTGGATACCTGATTTAACAGTTGAAAAGATTCAACCTTTTGTAAAGAGATCTTTAGAAAAGCATTTTGGTTTTATTTGGAAGGATTCTTGAGATGGTTGGTTGCCCTTCATGGAAATTGATAAATAATTAGTTTTAAATGTCTTATGAAAAGTTGGAGGGAAATTAGTGCTATTCCGAAAATTGCGCAAGGATAGAAGACATCCTTCGAATGCCTTTAAAACTTGGGTTCCTACTCGAGTTGAACTAAAGGCCTTAGAAAAACATAGTTATTTAAATTCATTTGGACGCGTTGATCAAATTTGGCAATGGTTAAAAGAGACTTATGGTCATATAACGGCTGTTGATGCTCCTCATTCTTTTCATCCTGAAACTTTTAATTACTTTCAATTATCAGAACTTATCTCTACTGCTGCTGCTGCTTTTCAGCATCTTGGTATCCAACAAGGTGATGTTGTTGCTCTTTTTTCAGAGAATAGTCCACGCTGGTTAATTGCAGATCAAGGTATTATGAGAGTTGGGGCGTCTGATGCAGTAAGAGGTAGTTCGGCACCTTCTGGAGAATTGAAATATATCCTCGAAGACTCTCAGGCAAATGCTTTGGTTGTTCAAAATGCTGAGTTGTTGGATAAATTGTCTTTTTCTGATGAAGAAAAGAAGAATTTTAAAATAATTGTTCAATTAGAAGGTGAACCTGAGGTAGGAGTTCTTGGATGGGATGAATTTCTTAAAAAAGGTTCGGGGAAAAAAACACCTGACATTTTTGAAGGGCGAAGTTTGGACTCATCTTCCACAACCGTTGCAACAATTTTGTATACATCTGGCACAACTGGGAAACCCAAAGGAGTTCCCTTAACACATGCCAATCTTTTACATCAAATGAGGTACTTAGTTTGTGTTGCAAGCCCAGACCCTGGAGATCCAGTTCTGAGTGTATTGCCTATATGGCATTCATATGAAAGGAGTGCTGAATATTATTTCTTTTCATGTGCATGTACACAAAGTTATACGACAATTAAACATTTTAAAAATGATCTTCCACGAGTTAAGCCTATCGTAATGGCTACTGTTCCCAGACTTTGGGAAGCTATAAAGATTGGATTTGACGATGCAATACAAAAAATGCCTCCGGTTAAGAAGTCAATAATTAAAACAGCTATAAAAAATAGCTCTTCTTTTAAATTGGCTAGTAGAGATTTTAGAAATTTAAAAATTGAAAAAAATTCTTTTCAAAAGAGATGCCTATCTGTGTTGGAAGTTACATTGCGTTGGCCCATACATACTTTATCTTCATTGCTTTTATGGCCGAAAGTTTTAGATCAATTGTGTGGTGGTCGATTGGCATTCCCTATTAGTGGAGGAGGTGCCATTGCTCCACATGTAGATAGTTTCTTTGAATCAGTTGGTATTGACTTGCTTGTAGGGTATGGATTAACCGAAACCAGTCCTGTTATTAGTTGTAGAAGACCTTGGAGGAATATTAGAGGGAGCGCTGGCCAGCCTTTACCAGAAACTGAATTTAAGATAGTTGATCAGTCAACTAGAGAAATTAAACTTATTGGTCAAAAAGGATTAGTAATGGTTCGAGGAAATCAAGTTATGTCAGGTTACTTAGGGAAGGAAGAATCTACTAAGAATGTTCTTACTAATGATGGTTGGTTTGACACAGGTGACATAGGAATGCTTTTGGATGATGGCTCTGTTGTTCTAACAGGACGGTATAAAGACACAATAGTGTTAAGTAATGGTGAGAATATTGAGCCTGGACCTCTTGAAGAACTTTTAGTATCTAGTCCTTTGATTGAGCAGGTTGTAGTTGTAGGACAAGATGAAAGGCAGTTAGGAGCATTAATCGTCCCAAGAAATCAAGAAATTGTTTTGTGGGCAAAACAGAAAGGATTGATTGTGTCTGACGATCTGGGCGGGTCTCCTGGAAATATGGATTTAAGGAAGTTATTACGAAGGGAGATTAATACTATACTTTCATCACGTAAAGGCTTTAGATCAGATGAAAGAGTTTTTTCAATTGCATTAGTTCAACCATTTACATTAGAAAATGGTTTACTTACTCAAACGTTAAAACAAAGACGCCAAAAAATTTTCGAACGAGATGCTGACATTATTGATTCAATGTTTTAAAAATAATTGTTTCCAGATGATTGATTTATTTGACCAAAGACTCTTTGGCTGAGATTCTTGTAATGATTAACTACTTTAAATGGCTGAAGGAATTTCAATTTCAATAAAACGCTCTATTAATGTCAGAGCGATAGTGACTCCTTCGTGGAAAGAAGAAGCTGAGAGGGAATTGAGTAGTGCAATATCCACTTCTGATGAGCAATTAGCACAATTAGAGAAGGAAGGACAACAAGTGGTTGATGAAGTGCGGGCTCAGAGCTCAAACCCCTTAGATCCTAGAGTTCAAGATCAAGTAGCACAGATTCAACAACAAGTATCTGTTAAAAGATCAGAATTGGAGGAACAGAAACGTAATTTGCTTCAACAACAATCTCAAATTAGAGAGTTAGAAATGGAAGAAATAGTTGATCAGGGGCAAATAGAGAGTTTTTGTGATTTGAAGGTTGGGGATAATTTAGTAGAAAAAATGCAAGTTTCAATTTTGGTAAGAGATGGAATTGTCAAGTCGATTGATTTAGGAGGGTAAAAATTTTTTCATTGAAAAACCATGGAAATTAAAAAAATTCCTTTGGCTTTTTTCTTGTGTTTAGCTTTTTAGCATTACTTTGCAGCTCTAAGGACTTAAACCTATTGATAGATGTTTTTTAGAAGTAGATTTTTAAATTATTTGATAACTAAAAGATAGTGATGGGCGTAGAGGATGTATCCATCTATATTGAATTAAGTTCCTGTTCAATGATCTCCAAAAGTTTGGAGAATTTTTGAGCAGACGTTAAAGCAACCCTTACAAACGCTGATAACAGAAGACTATGGCGACTCATGACATCTTCATGCCTGCTTTAAGCTCCACAATGACGGAGGGGAAGATTGTTGAGTGGTTAAAGCAGCCTGGTGACAAGGTTAAACGAGGAGATTCGGTATTAGTTGTTGAATCTGATAAGGCTGATATGGACGTGGAAGCTTTTCAAGATGGGTTTTTGGCTACCATTCTTATGCCTGCAGGTAGTTCTGCACCTGTAGGCGAAACGATAGGTTTAATTGTTGAGAATGAAAACGAAATTGCAGCTGTTCAGAGTAAATCTCCTTCTACTCCAAATCTTTCACAGGAAAAACCCACAACATCAAAGTCAGAAGCTCTTGTTGATAATCAGGAATTTGTCAAAAAAGAGTCTGTTCAACCCTCATCAATTTCTATTCCAAAAGTTGAGCCTACTGCTCCATTGCCAAACGTAAATCAAGGAAGAATTGTGGCCTCCCCAAGAGCTAAAAAACTGGCATCTCAGGCAGGGGTTGACTTGGCCACAATTAGGGGGACTGGACCTCATGGTCGTATTCAGGCTGAGGATATTCAAAAAGCAAAAGGTTTACCCACAGCAGTTCCTTGGGTTGCAGAGAGTAATGCTCCAGCTTCTATTGAGTCTTCTTCAATTACATCTAATAAAACTGTTTCAATTAGCACTAAGAAAATTAAAGAACCAGCGAAAGGAAATTGTTTTGGTTCTCCTGGTGAAAATGTTCCATTCAATACGCTTCAACAGGCAGTAAATCGAAATATGGAAGCAAGCTTGTCAATCCCTTGTTTTAGAGTTTCATATCAGATTAATACTGAGCGGTTCGATTCTTTTTATAAAGAGGTTAAACAAAGTGGTGTAACAATGACAGCTTTATTAGCTAAAGCTGTAGGAGTAACACTTGCTAGGCATCCACAGGTTAATTCTGCATTTAGTAGTCAGGGGATTGTGTACCCTTCCCAAATTAATGTTGCCATTGCTGTCGCAATGGAGGATGGGGGCTTGATAACACCTGTCTTGAAGAAGGCTGATACTACAGGACTTTTTGAGCTTTCAGCTCAATGGGCTGATTTAGTGCAACGTTCTAGAGCAAAACAGCTGCAACCAGATGAATACAGTACAGGAACTTTTACACTCTCAAATTTAGGAATGTTTGGGGTTAGTTCTTTTGATGCCATTCTTCCTCCAGGTACAGGTGCAATTCTTGCTGTAGCGGCCTCAATTCCGCAAGTAAAAGCTAGTAAAGATAATTCAATATCGATAAAACGTCAGATGACAGTGAATTTAACTGCAGATCATAGAGTTATTTATGGAGCTGATAGCGCTGCTTTTTTAAAGGACTTAGCGTATTTAATTGAAGAAAAACCAGAATCACTTAAGAGCTGAGAAATTCATTGAAATAAGTTTTTTAAAACTTACAATCTAATCATAAAAGAATTAAATTTCTTATTTTGGACTCTCTTGATTATCAATTAAGTTCTTATAATTATCATTTAGATGCTGAGAGGATTGCTCAAAAACCTACTGAACCTAGGCATGCAGCTAAAATGTTAGTTGTTAGAAAAAATAATAAAAGTAGTTACTTTTCTAATAATATTAAAGTTTGGGATATTCAAAACGAATTAAATTCAGGAGATCTTTTAATACTTAATGATACACGTGTTTTAAAAGCAAGATTAAGAATTAGATTAAATACTGGTTCTTTGGGTGAGCTTTTATTATTGGATCCATTGGGTAATGGAATTTGGTTATGTTTAGCTAAGCCTGGAAGAAAATTTCGTAAAGGCGAAAATATTTTTCTTGAAAAAGAGGGACTTCCATCTATAGAGTTAGGAGTTGTTGACATAGATAAAGATATTGGTGGAAGATTAATTCAATTCCCTTGTGAATTTTCTGACTTTGAACAAATAGAGAAACTTCTAGAAAAATATGGGGAGGTTCCTTTGCCTCCATACATCAAAAACTTGAATAATAATGATTCACAGCGTTATCAAACCCTTTATGCCTCAAGACCGGGTGCTATTGCAGCACCTACTGCTGGTCTACATTTAAGTGATGAACTTTTGAAGAATTTAAAAAATAAAGGTATTAATCAAGCTAGTGTTACATTGCATGTTGGAATTGGAACATTTCGCCCTATAGAAGTAGAAGATCTAACCAAGCTTGAGTTACACCGTGAATGGGTAGAAGTTAAAGAAGAAGTTATTAAAGCTATTGAACATTGCCATAATTCAGGCGGTCGGGTTTTTGCAGTTGGTACTACAAGTGTTAGGGCTCTTGAGTCAGCTTATTTGTTTGGAAAGGGTAAATTAAAACCGATCACAGGAAAAGTTGATTTAGTAATTAAGCCTGGATTTAAATTTGGTGTAATTGATGGACTGCTTACTAACTTTCACTTGCCCAAAAGCTCATTACTCTTACTAGTTAGTGCTCTGATAGGTCGTAGACGATTGTTAGACCTTTATTCATATGCCATTGAAGAGAATTATAGTTTTTTTTCATATGGCGATGCCATGTTAATTAAGCCTGATGCTGTATTGGATTCAGCTAGATATTGATATTTTATGGATGTTCAATGATTCCAGTTGGTACATTTTCAAACATTACTGAGGAAAGGTATCTTTCAGCTAAATCTGGGAGAATAACAACAATAGTTTTTCCTTCGAATTCTTTTTGTTCAGCAAGTCTTATAGCAGCAGTTGCCGCTGCTCCACAAGAAATTCCCACTAGTAAACCTTCTTCTTTTGCCAATCGAAGAGCCATTTGAATTGACTCATCATTGGAGACTTGTTCAACTCTATCTACTATTGATAAATCAAGATTTTTCGGTATAAATCCAGCACCAATTCCTTGAATCTTGTGTGGGCCAGGTTTTACTTCTTCTCCATTAATTGTTTGAGTTATTACCGGACTGTGTGTTGGTTCGACTGCTACTGAAATAAGTGCCTTACCTTTCTCATTTTTTATGTATTTGGATACTCCTGTGATGGTACCCCCAGTGCCTACGCCTGCTACTAGTGCATCAATTTGACCATCACAATCATTCCATATTTCAGGGCCAGTAGTTTTAAAATGAATATCAGGATTTGCTGGATTGTCAAATTGTCCAGGAAGAAAGTATTTAGATGGATTACTCTCTGCAATTTCTTTTGCTTTTGCAATAGCGCCAGGCATACCTTTCGCAGCTTCGGTTAATATTAGTTCTGCTCCTAATACTGCCATTACTCTTCGTCTTTCAATTGACATTGATTCAGGCATGGTAAGAATTAGCTTGTAACCTTTTGCCGCGGCAGTAAAGGCAAGTGCTATTCCTGTATTTCCAGAAGTTGGCTCAACAATTGTTTTCTCTTTAGTAAGAACCCCTCTTTTTTCCGCATCCCATATCATATTTGCACCGATTCGGCATTTGACGCTGTAAGCAGGATTTCTTCCTTCTATCTTTGCAAGTACAGTTGCTTTGCAGTTTTTTGTAACGGAATGCAATTTGACTAAAGGAGTGTTTCCGATTGCAAAGCTGTTGTCTTCGTAAATTTTGGACATGCTTAAATTTGGTCTATTTAATTTTAGTCACTTTTTGAAGTTTGTACTTGATATTTATTTATTGAGTGCTTTAGCAAATCGATTCCAAAGTATATTAGGCTCTTCAAGACCAACAGAAACTCTTATAAGGTGGCTTGGGACTCCACATTCTTCTGCCCATTTTAATTCATTATAATGAGCTAACAAAACATAGGGGCATACCAGAGTGAAATTGGTACCAAGACTTGGCCCTTTACAAACTTTTAATGCATCATAGAATCTTTTTGCTTTAGGTAATCCCTCCTTAAATTCAAATGAAAGAAGGCAACCATATCCTCCTTGTGGGCGCATGATTTTTTTGAAATTATTGCAATTACTTGGATGCAAAACTCTTAAAATATCAGGATGTCTTTCCAGCTTTTCTTTAAGGTGCTGACAAGCATTATTTAACTTGGGTAGACGTTTTTCAACGTCCTTACTTGCTCTTTCAAGAGCAATAGCATCTGGATCACTTAATGATGTAAAACCTATTTTAGTTAGACTGGTATAAAAATCATTCGCCCAAGGTGACTCTGGGCTTATGACTAGTCCACCGGCAAGTATATCTCCACTCCCAGCGAAACTCTTGGTAAGAGAGCTAAAAATCAAATCAGCATAAGGTAGTGAATTGATATTTACACCAGATCCAATCGTATCATCTGCAATTATAGGTATATGTCGAGTTCTTGCTAATTTAGAAACCTCTGGTAAATCTATACATTGAAGCATTGGATTACTTGGTAATTCAATGATTAGCGCAGATGGTTTTTTTTCATCTAACTCTTTTTTAATTAATGATAAGTTTTGAGTTAAAATGAGATCACTTCCATTGAAAATTTTTTGAGGTAGTTTTAAAACATCAACATAAGGAAATCCAAGTTGAATAATGGACCTTTGACCATGAATTACCTTTAATGCTGCTGTTAAAGCAGCCATTCCAGATGGATATAAGCTTATATATTTTGTAGGACATTGGTAGATATTCCCTAGACGCTTGCGAAGTAACTTTTTTGCAAGTTCTCCATCAATTCTTGATGGCGATTTCTCCCTTTTTAAGGCTATAGCTGCTTGCCTAGATGAAGCACCTTGACCTGTATGTTGCCAAAATGATTTAGCGGCAGTAGTGGTTGTGTTATCAACGACTAAACATTCAATGCCAGCAACATTAATGATAGATGTATGTCCATTGCTATTTGTTTTTTCACAATACTCTCTAGCTTCTTCAGCTATGGTTAAATTTGGGTAGGGCCAACTAGTACCTCCATGTATGTTTGCTTTTGTTAAAGCTATTTTTGCTATTTCCGCAATAATTGGATTAAAGCCAAATCTAGGGTAAATAGCACGTAATGAATTAATGCAAGCTGGATCTTGCTCTTCATATGCAATTACGTCTTGCCATCGTGGTAAAGCTACAGAGACGGCATGAGGGGAATCAGGGAGTGGATTTCCTAAGTCTTGATAGCTCCAGCAAGGATCTGTAAGGAGGTTACGACTTATCACTAAAGGTCCTCTAAAGAGTCATGTAAGTCTGCGCTTAGATCTGTTAGGTCTTCGCATCCAATAGAAAATCGTATAAGTGAATCATGAATACCTAGCTTGTTTTTTGTTGCTACTGAGACAGAAGCATGTGTCATCGTTGCTGGATGACATATTAAGCTTTCTACTCCTCCTAGGCTTTCAGCCATGGTGAAATATCTCAATCTTTTGCAGAAATCATATGTTTGATTTTTGTTTGCCTTGAGACTTGCTGTAATTATTGCTCCTCCTGCTTTCATTTGTTTTTTAGCAAGATTAACTTGGGGGTGATCGTTCCGAAATGGGTATCTGACTGAATAAACAGATGGATGATTGGCAATTTGATTTGCAATTTCAGATGCATTTTTTATTTGCCTTTCTAGCCTTAGTGGAAGTGTCTTGACTCCTCTTGTGATTAGCCAGCAGTCAAATGGTGATGGTTGTAAGCCTAAAGATTTTTGTGCGAATTTCATTTTCTGATCCCATTCACGATCATGGGTTAGGACTACACCTCCTAAAGCATCTGAGTGACCATTTATATATTTAGTGGTGCTACTTATTGATAACGTAGCTCCTAGTTCAAGAGGTCTCTGTAAAAGAGACGTAGCAAAAGTATTGTCTACTATCACAGGGATGTTGTTCTGTTTGGCAGAATTGCAAATTCTTTCGATATCGAGAATTTTTAAAAGAGGATTTGTGGGGCTTTCTATCCAAATCATTGCAGGTTTAATTGTCTTAATTAATTCAAAGGATGATGGTTTAGTGAAATCAACCCAAGATATGTTTACTTTGAACTTTGCAAAAACTTGTTCGAATAATCTTACGGTACAGCCATAGAGGTTTTCTTCACATAGAACAATATCTCCTGCCTTAAGAGTTGAAACTACTGCGGTAATGGCACTTATCCCTGAACCAAAAACAGTTGAATATTTGCAGTCTTCTAGTGCTCCTAAAATTGATTCAAGAATATTAAAATTTGGGTTTCCAGAACGAGTGTAATCAAAACCACCAATATTCCCATGTTCAAAAGTTGAACTTGGGAATATTGGTGGCATTACTGTGCCAGTCTCTTTCGCATAGCTAGATCCATGATGGATAGCTCTAGTGCTCAATCCTTTGGGGGGTGATTTTTTATTTTTATTTTGGCTCAAATTCATCCAAAATTCTTTTTACAGGTTAAAGACTCATAGCCAAAAATCTAGATTTAAAAGTCGTTAGATGCAAAAAATATTTACGCTATGAATTGAACTCTAATCAACCATTAAGATCAAAAATAAAATGAACTTTGCTAGGAATAATATTGTTTCTCTCTAGAGTTACGGTAGGTTTCTAGATGCATCTGGTTTTTGGGTGAGAAATTTTTAATTTAGAAATTTTTAATAAAGGCCAATTAATTTAATTTTTTTAATTAAGGAAATACTAACAAAATTTTGAACTTTAGGAGAATAAAACTTAGTGAGATATAGCTTTGATCTTTTTCTAAAGAATCTATTGACTAGAATAATGTTTTTGTAGATAGTGCTAAAGTTTAATTGTAGTGCGGTTGTTAATTGTTTCTAGCCTTAAGAAAAGATAGAGTGGAATTATGAATTTAATCTAGTTATTATAATAATATTTAGTAGAATATCTCACAAGAAATACTAGGAAAACTTGAAATAAAAGACCTTCTAGTATCTTATTTTAACTCGTACTAATATATAGCAGATAGGTGTTAAAATAATGTAAAAAGTAATGCGTCTATTATGAGTCTTAACCTTGTTTGAAAATAGATCGCTTTACAATATTATAGTGCATCAACTATTGACATTTAATATTTCTTTCTATACTCTTAGCATATATAAATTACTAGTCACTAAGTATTAATTAAGGCCTTGTTAAAATAAAAAACCTCCTTTGAGTAAGGAGGTTAAGGTTTAGTAATGTATAGCTAAATCCATTCAAGAAGAATGGATTTAAATTGTTTATACTTTACGTGAGTAATATTCAACAACTAGTAACTCATTGATCTCTAGAGCGACCCATTCTCGATCGATTTGCGAAGTAACTTTTGCTGACATTTTTGCTTTGTCTAGCTCTATGTGTGGAGGTACATTTGCTAAGCCAGGAAACTCTAAATTAGCTTCTGCTAATTTTTTACTAGCTTTTCTTTCTCGTACAGCAATTACATCGCCAGCTTTGCATTGGTAACTAGCAATATCTGTAACCCTCCCATTGACTGTTATGTGTCCATGGTTTACGAACTGCCTAGAACCAGGAATGGTTGGACCAAACCCAACTCTGAAGCAAACATTATCCAGTCTATTTTCCAAGAGCTTGAGAAGATTAGTTCCGGTTGAACCTTCTTGAGCACGTGCTTTTTTTACGTACCTTACAAGTTGACGCTCCGAAATTCCGTAATTGAATCGAAGCTTTTGTTTCTCTTCTAATCGGATCGCGTATTCTGAGCGCTTGCGACGGGCTTGGCCGTGCTGACCTGGAGGATTTGACCGTTTTGCGGCCTTCCTGGTGAGACCTGGAAGATCTCCCAAGCGACGCGTGATCCTCAGGCGAGGTCCACGATATCGAGACATAAGATTGAAATTAAGGGATAATTGCTTAAAGATCTGGCCATCATGAACTGTAAAATCAATTTAGCCAGAACTTTGAGCTAGCTCATTATTCTATCTTTAAAGATGCTCTTAAACTGTAATAAGGTGATTTCACATATTTTTTTAGGGTTGATTAACCTTTATCGCAAATTAATATCCCCTTTATTAGGACCCAATTGTCGGTTCATCCCTACATGTAGCGAATATAGTTATGAAGCAATTTCTCGCCACGGTCCTTGGAGAGGAGGATGGCTTGCTATTAAAAGATTATTGCGTTGTCATCCCTTTACTCCATGTGGTTGCGACCCAGTACCTGATAAATGAAAAGAGTTTTTACACTTATTTTGTATAGTCGTTCTGGGTGTTGCTTGTGTCAAAAACTCGAAGAACGTTTAAGAGCATTGCCTCTTGAGGAATTAACTCCATCATTACTACTTAATGTAATAGATATTGATAATGGAGAACTTTCTCAAGAAGAAAGAATACTTTATGATTTAGAAGTTCCTGTTATGAAAATTGACTTTGGATTTAGCATAGGTAAATACTCTTTACCAAGAGTTTCACCAAGAATAGGAGGACAATCTCTATTTAATTGGCTTCAAAAAGAAATTCAGAAATTGGAAAAAAATAATTTATCAAGTAAATCTCTTTTCGAGGAATTTAATGAGTTATAAATTTCATGAACTTTTAGAAATTGTTGGAATTAAGATTCCATCTGGACTGCCAAATCCTTTAATAGAAAATCTTGCATCTGACTCTCGTTTAATTAATAAAAACACTTTATTTTTAGGTTTACCTGGTCAAAAAGTTGATGGAGGCAGTTTTTGGCCTCAAGCAAAAAAAGCTGGTGCAGTTGCTTGTGTCATTAGTAAAGCTGCTTTTGACTTTAACTCCCCTACGATAAAAGATGCTGTTATTTTTTTGCCTGACCCTATTGAAAAATGGATTGGTGAATTAGCATCAGCTTTTTGGAATTATCCTTCATCAAAAATTAATTTAATTGGAGTGACGGGTACTAATGGGAAAACAACAATTACACATTTGATCGAATATTTAAGCAATTCGCTAGGTAAACCATCCGCATTATTTGGCACATTAGTAAATAGATGGCCATTACATAGTGAGATTGCGATTCATACAACTGAATTTGCAACATCCTTACAATTTAAGCTTGCAAAAGTGTCTAAATCAAATGTTCAATTTGCAGCTATGGAGGTAAGCTCTCATTCATTAGCACAAAATCGTATTGCAGGTTGTAGATTTTCAGGTGCAGTTTTTAGCAACTTAACTCAAGATCACCTTGATTATCACCATTCAATTGAAGAGTACTTTGAAACCAAAGCACTTCTTTTTAAGGAGCCATTTCTTGCTGTTGATAATAGGCCTAACTCAATTGTAAATATAGATAATTTATGGGGTAGGAAATTAGCAAAGAAACTGGGTAATGACTGTTGGAAAAGTTCGTTAAACCCAAAAGTCGCAGAGAGATTTAAAGCTGAACTTTATGTAACAGATTTGGTAATGAATACTGATGGAGCAAAGGGGGTTTTTCATAGTCCAGTTGGATCAGGGCATTTTAAATCTCCTTTGATTGGAGAGTTTAATGTAATGAATGTTCTTCAATCTGTAGGTGTTTTGCTCCAGCATGGATTACCATTGAAGGCACTTTTAGGAGCTATTCCCGATTTCCCGGGAGTTAATGGTCGAATGGATCGAGTAAGTGTAGACAATATAAAAAATTCATCTACTCATCCTACTGTTTTGGTGGATTACGCACATACTCCTGATGCCTTATTAAAAGTGCTTACTTCTTTGAGACCGTTTTGCTCCGGTAGCTTGATTTGTGTTTTTGGTTGTGGAGGTGATAGAGACCGAAGTAAAAGATCTCAGATGGGAAGAATCTCTTCTCAATATGCAGATAAGTTGGTTATAACTTCTGACAATCCTAGGACTGAAGATCCTTGTCGTATAATCAAAGACATTTTATCAGGAACTAATACTACTGAAGAGATTTATGTTGAAAATAATCGTTCTAATGCTATTAAAATGGCAATAAATATGGCCAATAGATCTGATGTGGTTTTAATTGCAGGTAAGGGGCATGAAGATTATCAGATTTTCGGAGAAGAAAAGGTGTATTTTGATGATAAAAAAGAAGTAGTTAAGGCATTAATGATGAAACCGAACCCTTGATTGATTTTTTTATACTATTTGACCTATAGCTCTAATAAGTTCTGATATCTCGCTTTGATTGGTGGTTACGTGAACACAGGCACGTAACCAGGCAGGATCTTCTAAAATTCTTATCCAGATATCTTGTTTCCCTAGATCTGATACGAGCTTATTGTCTGCTTCTTGGTTTAATAAGTGAAAACTTACTAAACCACATGGTGGTGCTCCATTAAGAACTGTTTTTACATTTTTCATTTCATTTAATCCATCCCATAAATATCGACTTAACTTTTGAATCTTTATCAACCTTTGTGAGACACTATCTTCTTCATTGAGTAATTTTAAGGAACAACGCAAACCTGAAAGTAAAGGGATACATGAAGTTGCGACTTCAAACCGTCTGCCATCGGTATGAAACTGCGTGATACCCTCTTCGTATATACTTACTTCTTTTTGTAGGCTACGCCACCCAATAAGAGTTGGCTTTGACTCTAAGATTATGCGATCAGATAGAACTACACCTCCTAACCCTTCTGGTCCACATGCCCATTTATGCCCTGTGAAAGCATAGATATCAGAATTTTGACATGCTTGAGCAATTGGTATTTGCCCAAAACTTTGTGCAGCATCAACTAATAAGTAAGGCTTGGAAGGGTGTTTTTTTAGTGTGTTTGATATCACACTTATAGGTATTAGTTGTCCTGTGTTCCATAGAACATGTGAAATAACTACTAACTTTGTATTTTTATGCAGAGAATTTTTTAAAGCTTGAATTACTTCAAATTCTGTTTCTTGTGAGTTTTCTATTCCCCTTCTTAGTTGACGAACTTTAAGAATATCTATATTGAGCTCTTTTCTGAGAGCTATTTCTTTGCAAGCCGCTACTACGCCAGGGTGTTCGCAATCACTAATTAAAATTCTTTCCCCTTTTTTGAAAGGCAGCCCCCACAGAGGATAAACACATCCACTAGTAACATTCTCAGTTAAAGCAATTCGGCTATGTTCAACTCCACAGATTTTTGATAAATCTTTCTTTGTTTCTATGATTTCGTTAGCAATATAAGGCCAGACCTTATTAGTAAAAGGTCCTAGTTCTTGTATCTTTTCCCAGCTTCTGAAAATAGATTCTAAAGCTGGATTAGGTATCGGGCCTTGTCCCCCATAATTAAAATAAATTTTGTTTTGCAATGCGGGCATTAGTTCTTTAAGGCCTAATTGCCTAGGCTTGAATAAACCTGAGCTTTCATTATTAAAGATTGTCTTTGATGGCGAATTGCGTGACATGGTGGCACTGATTCTGCTAGAAATGGGTCTGATTTACTTGTTGAAGGAATAGTAGAGATGACTGATGACAATAAATATAAGATTAAAGCCCAGGAATGGGTTGTAATGTTTAATGGAAAGATAGAACATTCATTGAAATCAATTGAAAAAACTAAATCTGTTGAAGTTAAAGATAATACATTAAACGACAAATAATACTTATTGAATTTTTATTTTTAAGGTGGTTCCTTTGCTCTAAAAAGGAGAATTTTATACTTAGAATTTATACATTTATATATGTGTTTATTGATAAAACTATTTAATTGCTTATTTCTTCCTTATAAGAGCTTAAATTTTATGATAATTCTCTTGCTTATAGGGTTTCTTAGATGACTTCTGAAGTGAATGGTAATTCTTGGGATGATTTTTACGAGAGTTATGATGGAAAGTTTGATGAAAGATATATGCTTCATATCACAATACATGCAAGATATAAAGAGAATATTGAATTACTTGGATATCAACCTCAGCATGTTGAGAATGATTGGCATAAGCCAGAAGAAGGCGAATATAAACTTGATGCTGATGGTAATTTAGTCATAATACACAGTTGTCCTGACAGGGAGATCTTTAATGTTTATTTAAATGAATTCTTAGATGATTTGCTTATTAGAGAGGAATGGATATCAGATGTTGATTTATCGACAATGTAGGTTTGAATTTTAGGGTTTTAATAACTTTAACAAAATCAATAGATAATACTAACTAGGCTTTTAAAAGATTTATGATTTAAATAGAGTTGTCTAATCCAATGAAGATAGATTTTGGCCCAATCACTTTTAGCAGAATAGCTAGTATCTTATTGATACTGGGATTTTTTGGATTGCTGGCGTATAATTCAACTTTGTAGTAAATATTTAATGCTAATCATTGGGACTTGTTGAGATTTACGTCGCCTTTGAAATTTTAATTGGAGCGTTAATTGACTTTTTATATTTTGCTTGTTCGGTTCAACAACCCTTGATTCTTGCTTTTATCTTGTAGAATATATCTCAATTTATTTTTACCAATGGAAACAACAGCAGCTGATCCTACTTTGTTGACAGTTATTGGAGGGATAGTAGTTCTTCTGGTTGCTTTCATAGCTTATGGAGTTTATGCCTCATTTGGCCCTGGGTCAAAAGAATTAAGAGATACAATTGATGAACACGCTAAAATGCATGAACTTGGAATAGCTCATGGGCATGGAGGAAGAAAATCTTAAAAATCCTTTAATTACAATTGATAATTAATTTTATTTATATTTAAAAAAATTAAGCTAAAAATATAATTATATATTTTTAAATAATTAATATTTACTTTTTGATAAAATGAATTCTCTTAATGATATATTAAATAATTAAAGAATTGTTAAGAGGCAGGTAGACCTCTTGATTCTTTTTTCTTGTTGATTAAATCTTCTTTGATGAGTTCTATCTCATGAATTTATTGAGATGGTTTCTTTAACAAGTTAACGTTCATTCTCTTCCTGCATGCTATTTAGTGTAATTACAGGTTTTGCTGCTGGGGCTGTTCACGTTGTTAGTGGAGCAGATCATTTGGTAGCTATGGCGCCTAATTCTATGAGTAGCCCTAAATCTGCTTTAAAAGATGGTTTGGCTTGGGGTTTAGGACATTCAACAGGAGTTTTGATACTTTCATTAATGGCAATTTTAGCTAAAGACCTTATTGATATTGAGAGAATGTCTTCTTTAGCCGAGTTTGTTGTTGGATTGACACTTTTATTATTAGGTGTTTTAGCAATTCGTTCCTCTTTAGGCGTAAATATTCATTTGCATAAGCATAGGCATGGTGAAGGCCCTCGTCACGAGCACGTGCATTTTCATTTATTAGGCAGAAAATTTCATAGAAAACACACACATGCTGCTACAGGGCTTGGAGTTATTCATGGTTTAGCTGGCGCAAGTCATTTGCTTGCGGTAATCCCAGCTTTAGCACTCCCTCCAATATTGGCTATTGTTTATATGTTTTCTTATTTACTTGGATCAATTATTGCAATGTCATCAGTGGTTTTAGGAATATCAATTGCGTCTGGAAAACTTGGAAATAATCTATCTTCCCTTCTGATGGGGGGAACAGGAGGGCTTTCAATAGTCATTGGCTTGTTTTGGATTCAAAAGACCTCAGTAAACTTATTTTAGTAGAGTCTAAATAAATTAATTAAATAATCTTTGAATCCCGTTTCTAGAAATAATCGATATCTTGAACATGTTTTAATATTCTTGCAGAGTATTTATTCTCTATCATAAATTGAATTATGTGTAGAACTCTTTATATAAATACCTTTTGATAATAGGTGCTATTGGATTGAGTTTATTAAAAGAGATTAAATAGGGTTAACTTGCTAGGAGAATATTATGGTATTTGGTTATATTGATATTATTAATTACTTTTTATCTAATTAAAATCTATGAATTTAATCTTCGATATAAATAGATTTCAAAATATATATTTTACTTTGCTTGACTTTTAATTAATGACTATGGATTATTCAGCAAGTATTGCAATTTTAGTTGCTTTTTTTGCTTGGGTTTTTATTGCCACACTTTGGTGGAAACAGAAAATGAAAAAATTAGAATCAGAAATCAATGAAAGGAATTTTATGAAGAGAAGTTAATATAATCTTTTTGAGCTAGTTTAAGAGACTTTAAAGGAAAGCATTTTTTACACTTTTGTAAATAAAATTTTGCTTCCAGCCGTATAGATTATCCTTTGGTCTCACTTGATAGTAAGCTTCCCAACCAACATTATTGGATAAGTTTCATCATAAGGATGATATCCTTTTGTTGAATTTCCAGTTCACAAGATTTGGGTTTATTAAAGATGAAAGGAGTATTGTTCTTTGCAGGTACTTTCCTTAGATGGCCAGTCCAGAAGCCAAAGGAATTTTTATTTTTACATTCTTATCTAGTTGTACTTTATGGAATAACTTACTTTTTTAAATTATTTGGTTTGAGTATCTCAAACTTGATTTTCACTATTGGAATTTTTGCTCCTCTAGGAATACTTATATATAATGGTTTACCATTAGATTGTTTAGATTATAAATCAGTCATAAAAAGGGAACTGTCATAGTTATTTTTATAGAGGCATAACTATTTTATTTATAATCTATATGTTTTTATTGAAAATTTAGTTTATTATTTTTATTGCTAAATGTATTTAGCCTCTTTTATAAAACTTGAATTACTTCATTAACTTCAGGAATCATTTCGCGCAACTTCCTCTCTATTCCCATTTTTAGAGTCATCGTACTGCTGGGGCAACTGCCACATGCCCCTTGAAGCCTTACTTTTACTATAGGACCGTCAATTTCAGCTACCTCTACATTTCCTCCATCTGCGAGAAGGAATGGTCTTAATTCATCTAGCACTGTTTCTACATTCTCATGGGTGAGGGGCAAAGTTTCATTGCTCATTGGAGTTTTTGATCCTGTCTGCGTGTAGCTTAGTTAGTTAATACAACATCTGTGCAATAGAGAAGATTAATTTGTGTATTTGACTAACGTTCTTGGTTCAGAAAATAATTATGACGCAGTGCTTGTCGGTGCTGGGATCATGAGTACAACGTTGGCAGCTTTGCTGCACGAGCTTGAGCCTGACTTAAGGATTTTGATTGTTGAAAGATTAGATGCTCCAGGTCTAGAAAGCAGTCATGCAATGAATAATGCTGGGACGGGACATGCTGCAAATTGCGAACTTAATTACACACCTATAAGGGCTGATGGCTCTATTGATATTGGTAAAGCTCTTCAAATAAATTTAGCTTTTGAGCAAAGTCTCGACTTCTGGGCTTCTTTATCAGAATCAGGGAAACTTTCACCGAAAAAGTTTTTGAATAATTTGCCCCATATAAGCGTTGTCTTTGGAGCGGATGATGTTGATTTTCTGAGGTCTCGTTATGAGGCACTTAGTTCTGAATATGCATTTGCATCGATGGAATGGAGTACTGACCTAGAAGAGCTTTATTCATGGATGCCATTAGTAATAGATGGACGAGAACTTTCTGAGAAGATTGCCGCTACGAGAATTCGCAGAGGAACAGATATTGATTTTGGGGAGCTAACCTTAGCTTATTTGGATAGCATAGAAGAATCTGATTCTATTCAATTCCTTTTCTCCACAGAAGTTTTAGATTTACAAAGTAGCTTGGAAGGTCAATGGCAGTTAGAACTTCAAAGGGGTACACAATCCCAGTTGATTTGCGCCCCATTCGTTTTTCTTGGGGCTGGAGGAGGGGCTTTAACACTTTTACAGAAATCTGGTATTCCCGAAGGTAGAGAATATGGAGGGTTTCCTGTTAGTGGACAGTGGCTCGTATGTAAAGAATCGAGTGTGACTGAACTTCATAATGCAAAGGTTTATGGGAAGGCAAATCTAGGAGCACCTCCAATGTCCGTACCACATTTAGATACACGATGGATTGGAGGTTCCCGGTCATTGCTTTTCGGTCCATTTGCAGGATTTTCCACAAAATTCTTAAAGCATGGTTCTATATGGGATCTTTTTTCTTCTGTTAATTCAAATAACTTTTATCCAATAATTCAGGCAGGTATTAAGAATTTTGATCTAGCAAAGTATTTAATTGACCAATTAAAACTTAATAATAGTGATCGCATTGATTCTCTTCGTAATTTCTTACCTAGTGTTAATTCAAATGATTGGAATTTGTCGATAGCAGGTCAAAGAGTTCAAATAATTAAAAATACTAAAGAGGGTGGGATATTGAAAATGGGGACAGAAGTTGTATCTTCTTCTGATGGTTCATTGGCTGTATTATTAGGAGCCTCTCCAGGTGCTAGTACTGCGGTTTCAATCATGCTTGAAGTCTTGCAGAAATGTTGGGCTGATAAAATGTCTTCTGAACCATGGAAGAATAAACTTAAGCAGTTGTTGCCTACTTTCGGGAAAAACCTTCGTAAAGATGTCAGCTCATTTATTGCTATAAGGGATCGTAATGATTCTATTCTTGGATTGGAGCCAGGAAAATGATTTACCAACCTCTCGTAATTCAAGTTTTAAATGAATTTTTAAATTTTATGAATTGAGGTTGAGACAACACAAGGGAAAAATTAAAGCATGACAAAATTTCCTGTTTCTCGTTTGAGAAACTTTTGCATAATTGCTCATATAGATCACGGCAAGTCAACACTTGCAGATAGGCTTCTGCAGGAAACAGGAACAGTTGCGACTAGGGATATGCAGGATCAATTTTTAGACAATATGGATATTGAAAGAGAAAGAGGCATAACTATTAAATTACAAGCTGCCAGAATGAATTATATAGCTAATGATCAACAAGAATATGTCCTGAACCTTATTGATACTCCAGGTCATGTCGACTTTTCCTATGAAGTAAGTCGGTCTCTGCAAGCTTGTGAAGGAGCACTGCTTGTCGTTGATGCTAGTCAAGGAGTTGAAGCTCAAACATTGGCAAATGTTTATTTAGCTTTGGAGAATGATTTAGAAATTATTCCTGTATTAAATAAAATTGACTTACCTGGTGCTGATCCCGAAAGGATTAAACAAGAAATCGAATCCATTATTGGTCTTGATGTTACAAATGCAATATCGTGTTCTGCAAAAACAGGTCTTGGTATTTCAGAAATTCTTCAATCTATCGTTGATAGAATCCCTCCTCCAACAGAAGACTTTGGGCAAAAGACTAAGGCTCTTATTTTTGACTCTTATTACGACTCATATAGAGGAGTCATCGTATACTTTCGTGTGATTAGTGGTCGCTTAGCACATAAAGACAAGATATTATTAATGGCAAGTAAACAGAGTTATGAACTTGATGAAATAGGTGTAATGGCTCCAGATCAGTGCAAGGCAGATGAATTGCATGCAGGAGAAGTTGGCTATTTGGCTGCGTCAATTAAAGCTGTTTCAGATGCACGTGTTGGAGACACTATAACTTTGTTGAATGATCCTGCTTTGGAGCCATTGCCTGGCTATACAGAGGCTAAACCAATGGTGTTTTGTGGCCTGTTCCCTACTGATGCGGATCAATACCCTGATTTAAGAGAATCATTGGATAAATTGCAGCTTTCAGATGCAGCGCTTAAGTATGAGCCTGAAACTAGTAGTGCAATGGGTTTTGGTTTTCGTTGTGGATTTCTAGGACTTCTTCATATGGAAATAGTTCAAGAACGTTTAGAGCGAGAATATGATTTGGATTTAATCGTGACTGCTCCATCAGTTATTTATCAAGTTCAATTAATTAATGGAGATGTAGTTATGATAGATAATCCTGCGACTCTTCCAGATCCACAGAAACGTGAATATATAGAGGAGCCTTACGTAAGAATGGAAATTTATGCGCCTAATGAATACAATGGAACATTAATGGGGCTTTGTCAGGATCGAAGGGGAGACTTTGTTGATATGAAATACATAACTACTGACAGAGTTACCCTGATCTATGAGATTCCATTGGCAGAAGTTGTCACGGATTTTTTTGATCAAATGAAGAGTAGAACAAAAGGATATGCTTCTATGGAATACCATTTAATTGGTTATAGAAAAAATGATTTAGTTCGATTAGATGTGTTGATTAATGCAGAGAAAGCTGACCCACTTACGACAATTGTTCATAGAGAAAAAGCTTATGGGGTAGGCCGAGGACTTGTAGAGAAATTAAAAGAATTGATACCGAAGCAACAGTTTAAAATTCCATTACAAGCATCTATTGGAAGCAGAATTATTGCTAGTGAAAGCATTAGTGCTTTACGTAAAGATGTTTTAGCTAAATGTTATGGTGGAGATATTTCCAGGAAGAAAAAATTACTTAAAAAACAAGCCAAAGGTAAAAAACGTATGAAGTCAATGGGCAAAGTAGATGTACCTCAAGAGGCTTTTATGGCAGTACTTAAACTTAATAAATAAATAAATAAATAAATTAATTAATTGGCTTTTAATATTGCAAAATTATTGGAGATAATAGATATTTGACGACTTCGGTCATTGTTGCTTTTGTTAATTCCTGACCAGACAAAGAAGATTAAAATTATTGCAGCTATGGCAATTGTTAACTCACCTACAGTAAGTCCCTGATTTCTTTTGTCCATTTTCATATATAATGGTGTTTGTATTTAAGCAGAGATTTTATTTATCTCTACTTGATTTTATGATTTCTCAACTTAAGAGCTACTTTTAATGAAGTGTCTTTAAAAAGATTGCTGTTCGATCAGAATTTGTCGATTAAAATGACTCGCATAGGGCTTTTAATTGTATTTATTTATTTTTTAATTGCTATTCTTACTCCAATTTTTTCTGGTTTAGGAATTTTGCCTGATGGTGAAGCAGGAGTAAATGCAGTAATTTTTGATTCTCCTTCACTATTACATTGGTGTGGAACTGATCGTCTTGGAAGAGATGTTTGTACTAGAACTTTGGAAGGGACTGGTGTTGCGCTGCAAGTCGTTTTTCTTGCTGTCAGCTTAGCTTTATTTGTAGGAGTTCCGATGGGATTGATTAGTGGCTTTTTTGGTGGATTTGTCGATAGAGTTTTTGTTTTGCTTATGGATACTCTATATACAATTCCAGTGCTATTACTATCTGTTGTGATGGCATTCCTTTTGGGGAGAGGTATATTAAATGCTGCTATTGCTCTTTGTATTGTTTATATACCGCAGTATTTTCGTTTGGTAAGGAACCAAACTGCTCAAGTGAAATCTGAACTTTATATTGATGCAGCTAAGACGATGGGAGCAGGCCCTTTTTGGATAATTAGAAAATATATTTTTAAAAATGTTATAACCTCTTTACCTGTAGTTTTAACTCTTAATGCTGCTGATGCAATTTTAGTTTTAGGTAGTCTTGGATTCTTGGGGTTGGGATTACCAGCATCTGTTCCTGAATGGGGTAGTGACTTAAATATGGCTTTGGTTGCAATTCCAACAGGTGTTTGGTGGACTGCTTTGTATCCAGGATTAGCTATGTTTGGACTTGTTTTTGGCTTGTCTTTGATTGGCGAAGGTCTTGAAATATTAATTAGTCAAGATAAATAAAAATGGCAATTTTTTGATTTGTACTTTTAATAAGAATTAGCATTTGACTTTAATAGTTCTAGGTAAAGTTTCTAATATCTCTCCATTTGAGTTTAATTCGGGGTAATCTCTACCTTTTTCTTTACACCATTTTGCCACTTCTGGATAGGCCCATTCAAAGAGCTTGTTTTTGTAGGTAGTTGGATCTAATCCTTCCCCTTTGCTTGGTATGAGGCCAGCTATTTCTCTTTGTCTAATTGCTTCAAATAAAAGTGTAGAAGCAGCTACTGATACGTTTAATGATTGGACCATACCTCTCATGGGTATATGTATCGAATTATCGATTAAATTCATAGCATTTTCACTTAATCCCCATTTTTCAGCACCAAGAACAAAAGCTGTTGGCTGTGTGAAATCGCATTGCCTATAGTCTATAGAGGCCCCTTTAAGACTAGTTCCATAAATTTGAAACCCTCTCTTTTTAATTTTTAGGATTGCTTCTTCAATATTTTTATGTTCATGTAGTTTTATCCATTTTTGACTTCCTTGAGAAGTACTGTTGAAAGTGATTAATTTATTCATTTTAGAAACAGCATGTGCATCGATAATGCCTACTGCATCACAAGTTCGTAAAATTGCGGATAAATTATGGGGCTTCTCTACTTCTTCTAATAGAACTGTCAGATCACTAATCCTTTGATCTAATACGGATTTAAGTTTTGCGAATCTGCGAGCTAATAAGGGCATAGGTGTAAATGATTTTCTTGAACTTTCCTGAACTTTTATAAATGAAAATTTTATATTTATAGAGAATCTAATTCATATGAAATTAATTGTTGAGTTTATCAAGTTATATAGAAATTATATGATTAAAAAACTAACCAAGAAAAAAACTCTCACCTTTTCAGATGAGAGTTTTTGTTACTAGAGTTTTAATCAGAGATTAGAAGCTGAAAGCTGTTTCAACAAAGAAACCAGTATCATCTTCTTTTCCATGAGTCTTCTCTGACGCATAGAACACACCAGGTGAAATGGTGATATTGTCATTTACTGGATAAGCATAGACAAGTTCCATTCCTTCTTCTACTTCTGAAGGATAAGCACTGTGTGTGGTTTCTACATCAGTGAAGGAATAGGCAGCAGATAATGTGCCAGGACCTACACCAGTGTATTCAACACCTATAAAATAGTTGCTAGAAGTGTTTCCATTTTCAGGATCCTTCTGATCGTATGTTGCACTAATCGAGAATGGTAGCTCTTCTGGAACCCAAGAAGCACCTACACCGATAGTCTCATGTGATCCATAGTATGCGTCACCTTCATCATTGGAAGAGAAGACGATTCCTGTGTTGAATGAATCCCAGCTGTACCCTGCAGATAGAGTATATACATCTGCTGAGTCATCACCTAAAAGACCTTTGTTTTGGGCAGAATTAGTTCCTTCTGTACCAACAAAGCTTGCTGAAGCAACAAACCCAGAGTCATTGGAATAAGCAACTGCAAGTCCAGGTCCTGTTACATCACCATCAGAAGATAGTGGCATACTGGACCATCTATAGGCGTTTGAGTAAACAGATCCAGTTGAAGCGATTACATCATCCTGGTCTAGTAGAGGACCTACAGTCAATTCTACGTCTCCTACAGGGAAGACGTAATACATTGAATGAACAGATAGATATGCCTTGCTTTCATCTGTACTCAATCCTGCTACAGCAGAATCCATATTCGAGAGAGGACCCTCTGCGTTGCCAGTTTCTACTCCAACGTATAAAAGATCGTCACCATTGAAACTGGTATTCAGTGCAAGGTCATAGGCATATTGCATAACCAAAGCGTCTTTGTCGTCAGCGACACCACCATCGGTTACTGAGCCAAGAGTGAATGTAGCTGTCCCATCCATTGTTGTAGTAGAAGAGAAAGCACCTGCTTCAAACTCTCCAATACTTGCAGCTATTTCACTGTTTCCTTTGATAGAAGCAAGTTCAACAGAGAATTCGGTGATTAAACGTCTTTCTTCAACAGTGAGATCAGTAGCGATATTGCCAAGGCACTTGTTTAAAAGAGCAGCAGCTTCGTATCGGCTAATAGTTTCTTCTGGAATGGAAACATTGCAGTTGTGATTAACTGCTAGTTTTTTCAAAGACTGAAATGCCCAATCTGTAGGGTATACATCTGAAAAACTTAAAACCTCTTGCTGTGAGGTTTCTGAGTAGTTTTCGACTCGATTTAAATTTAATTCAGTAGCGTTAGCGGCTAAAGGACTTAAAAGGCCTAGAGCTGCGGGAGCTACCAGCAATTGCTGGAATAGCTTCATTTGTGTCCTCACACAAAAATGCATACTTATTATATCTAGACTCTATGGGATGCTTCCCAGAATGGAACACTTAATCAATTGGCGCCAAGGAAATTAATTGTTCTTTCTATAATTGGTTTTTGACTAATTATTTTTTTTAAAAGGTAGGTTTTATTTCTTCGATATGAATTAATAGTATTTTGCAGTAATTTTATTTTAAATCGTATATTATTTGAGTTGTAAATGCACTTCTTTTCTATAATGATTTAGGGGTTAATTTATTTCCATGATAATTAAAAAGAGGAGAGGGTTTCTTTGAGCAAAATAGTGAATTCTAAAATAGGTTTAATACCAAGAAAAGCTGCTTGGGACGTATTGCAAGCTGTGGCATCTGGTGCTTATTCAGATATGGCACTTGATAGAGTAATTCGCAATTATTCTCTTAGTGATAGTGATCGAGCTTTAGCTACTGAGCTCGCGTATGGATCAATACGTCAAAGGTATTTTTTGGACTGTTGGATAGATTTTTTAGGAAAGGTTCCTGCGAGAAAGCAGCCTCCTAAATTGAGATGGTTATTGCATGTAGGCCTTTATCAGATATTGAAAATGAAAAATATTCCTTCATCAGCAGCTATTAACACCACTGTTGAATTAGCTAAATCTAGTTCTTTTGCGAAACTTGCTCCAGTTGTTAATGCTATTTTAAGATCTACTTTGCGAGTTCAGGTAGCTGGTAAATCATTTCCTTTAGCTGATAATGTTTCGAAAAGATTAGCTCAAGAGAAATCTGTGCCAATTTGGTTGGCTAAAGATTTGATTCAGTGGAAAGGTGAAAAAGTCGCCCAAACAATCGCAGAATCTTTTAATAAATATCCTTCGCTAGATTTAAGGGTTAATTCTATTCGATCAGATATTTTTTCACTAAAGAGTAAATTTGATTCGTTAGGAATTAAATCTAAATGTATTCCTAACTGCCCTTATGGCATTGAAGTTGATTTAGGGAAAGGAAATATAAGAGATTTACCAGGTTTTGATAAAGGTGAGTGGTCTGTTCAAGATCGTTCTTCTCAATTAATTGCACCACTTTTGAATCCAAAAGTTGGGGATCGAATTCTTGATGCATGTGCAGCTCCTGGAGGGAAGACAACACATATAGCTGAAATGTTGAAAAACCAGGGAGAAGTTTGGGCTGTTGATTCCTCTAGTAAGCGTTTGCAGAGACTAACTATTAATTCAAAGAGATTGGGGACATTTTCTATTAATACTTTTAGTGGAGATTCAACTCAATTATTGACTTTAAAACCCGAATGGGAAAATTATTTTGACAAGATTTTATTAGATGCACCTTGCTCTGGATTGGGAACATTAGCTAGAAATCCAGATGCTCGTTGGAGAATTAATCCAATAAAGATTAAGGGTCTAGTTATGTTGCAATATAACCTTCTTAAAGCAATGATACCTTTATTAAAAAAAGGCGGTCAATTAGTTTATTCAACTTGTACTTTTCATCCCGATGAAAATACTAAACAAATAAGTAATTTTCTTAAAGAATTCCCTCCATTTCGTTTACTTAAAGAGAGACAAATTTGGCCTAATCAAAATGTTTTGGGAGATGGATTTTATTCGGTATTATTAGAATATTTAAAGTGAATTTAAGTTAATTGACTCATTGCTCAGAATTTAATTTGAGTAAGGTCTTTTTCGATTTTTTGGACAAATAGTCTCCAGGTTAATGCGGCATTCCCACTACTACTAGTTGTTACTTTATTGTTGTCATTACCAAGCCAGACACCAGTTGTTAATTCGGGGAGAGATCCAATAAACCATAAATCTCTATTGCCTTCGGAAGTTCCTGTTTTTCCTGCAACAGGTCTATTCGGAAGGGAAGCTGCTATACCAGTGCCATCTTTTACTACTGTTTTAAGCATTTTGACAAGTGTTTGAGCAACTGGCTTTGGTATTGTTTGCTCCCCTTTTATATGATTTTGATTTTTACTCCAAAGAATAATATTGTTTGGCCCTTTGATTTCTTCAAAAGGGGTAGGTTTTATGTATAAACCTTCATTTATTATAGATGCATATGCTGCTGTCATATTTATAACTGTTTCCTCTAGAGCCCCTATAGCTAATGGATAATAATTTCCTAATTCACTTTCAATTCCAATCCCTAATTTATTGGCAATTGATATAATTTTTTTAAAACCAATATCATCTAATAATTGAACTGCGATGGTATTAGAAGATGTTCTTAATGCATCGATAAGTTTAATCTCTCCTAAATATTTGTTGCCAAAATTATTGGGACAATATCCATACCAGCACTTAGGGTGGTCTAGGAAAATATCGTTGGGTTTTATACCTTCGATTAGAGCAGCTAGATATATAAAGATTTTAAAAGTTGAACCTGGTGAACGTAATGCTTGAGTTGCTCTATTGAATTGATTTTTATTAAAATCTTTACCGCCTATTAATACCCTTACAAAACCTGAATTAGGTTCTATAGCAACAAGTGCAGCCTCTATTTCTTTAGGACTGTAGGTTTGAATTATTTCTCTTGCGATTAATTGCCATTCAAGATTTAGGCTTGTTCTTATTGTAAGGCCACCAATTTCAATTTGCTCTTCTGTTAGTATCTTAGGCAATTCTTGAAATAACCAACTAGAAAAAAAAGGAGCAGCACTATTAAAATATTTTGGGACACTAGTTTTTAAAGTAATTTCACTATTAATTGCTTTTTTAAATTCTGACTGAGAGATAAATCCTTCATGTTGCATTCTTTGTAGAACAATATTACGCCGCTTAATTGCTAAATCTTTATTTACTAATGGTGAATATAAAGAAGGAGCAGGTGCTAAGCCTGCTATTAAAGCTGTTTCCGATAGTGTTAATAAGTCTGGAGTTTTAGAGAAGTAAACCCAGGCTGCATCGGAAATTCCATAAGCACTTGATCCTAAATAAACATTATTTAGATATTTTAAAAGTATTTCTTCTTTACTTAGCTCTCTCTCTATTTTGAAAGCTAAAGCTGCTTCTTTTACTTTCCTTGTAATTGTTTTATCTTGACTTAAATATACTATTCTAGCTAATTGTTGTGTGATAGTGCTAGCTCCTTCTTCGAATGAGATTTGTCTTAAGTTTTTACTTGCTGCACGAATGACTCCCCAGAAATCCACTCCATCATGCATGTAAAATCTCCTATCTTCTGCTGCTATAAAAGCTTTTTCAATCATTAAAGGCATTTTACCTGGGTAAACTTTTTCTCTGGTTGCAGGACCAATTTTTTGGATTATCTCTCCATTCTTTGCGAGTAAAGTTATAGTACCTAATCTTTTAAAGTTTTTTATTTTGCTTGTTTCAGGTAACAAATAGTCAAGACCTTTGCTTATGTATATTTCTGAAACTGCTGTTAATGAACCAACTGAGAATATAATTGATGCAAATAAAATATTTTTAAAAATATTTTTGCTCACTATTAAGTAATTAGAGAACTATGTCCTATAGCTAGAGCTGTTACAAGCATTCCAAGAATTAAAAATGGTTGAGCACTTGCTTGATACTTAACATCAAACTCTAAAGGATCACGAAGAAGCCACATATCCTGAAAAGTTATTTGTGGAATTATTAGTAATATAAGTATTACAGATGCAAACTTTTGACCAATTAAAATTAATACTAAAACCATAGCTAATTGGAAAATATTTATCATTGCTGCACTTATTCGACTAGCATTTTTTATTCCAAAAACAACTGGTAATGATTGAAGACCTAGTTCTTTATCTCCTTCAACGCTTTTAAAATCATTGATAACTGCTATTCCAAGTCCTGATAGACTATAAGCAAGTGTTAGTAGTGATGTGGTCCAGGTAAGTTGACCGAATAATGCTTGTCCAGCCCACCAAGGTAAAGCTATATAGCTTGCCCCTAGAGCATAATTTCCTAGCCATCCATTTTGTTTGAGTTTTAAAGGAGGTGCAGAATATATATAACTAACAAATGATCCACCAAGGGCTAGAAAAAATAATGTTGGTGTTTTGTGCTGTGCCCAAATGTCTAATCCATATGCAATTGCTAGACCAGCAATTAATAATAATAAGATTTGTAATTTAACTTGTAATAAAGATATTGCTCCAGAAGGAATAGGTCTATTGGGTTCATTGATAGCATCTATTTCTCTATCAAAGTAATCATTAATTGTCTGTGTATAGCCTGTAAGCATAGGTCCACTCATCACCATACAAGCAAAAGAAGCTAGTACGTAATAGAAGTTCCATTTAAAATGGCCACTTGCAGCCGCACCACAGATTACACCCCACAGAAGTGGAATCCATGTAATGGGCTTCATAAGCTGCAGGCGCAGCTTCCAAATATTTGTTGTTTCAGATCCTCCTTTGATCCCAAGGAGTTGACGAGCATCACTCACAGATAAAAACCTCTAATTTAAGCAATTTCATCTTCAAAAAACCATTTTTTCGATCCGTCACTAAGCTTGATAACTACACCAATCCCAGTTCCATCAGTCATTTTGTAATCAATAACTGTTCCTCTTGGATTCTTTGATAGCTGTTCAGCCAAATTTGGTGGGATACGATCACGTACACGATCAAGATTAATCTTGATTGAGGAGCCGATCCTTGTAAGGGTCGCTGGCTGGGGCATGGCCTGCAAACTTTGTTTCGGCAACCTTAACAGTTCTCATGTTGATTTTTTATGGTCGCCTTAAGATTGATTCCTTGTCTTGACGTTGCAGAAGGCAGAGTAGTGAAAGGTGTCAATTTTGTGGGCCTTCGCGATGCTGGAGATCCTGTTGAGCTTGCAACAAGATATAGCCAGGACGGAGCAGATGAATTGGTTTTTTTAGATATTGCTGCAACGAATGAGAATAGAACCACTCTGATTGATCTAGTTAGAAGAACAGCTGAAGAAGTAACAATTCCATTAACAGTTGGAGGAGGAATTAACTCAATTCAGGGAATAAATGATCTTTTGAGAGCTGGGGCGGACAAAATAAGTCTTAATTCCTCTGCAGTGCGCAATCCAGATTTAATTTCTCAAGGGGCAAATCAATTTGGATCCCAATGTATTGTTGTCGCTATAGATGCAAGAAGAAATCTTGATGGAAATTTTGGATGGGATGTTTATGTAAATGGTGGTAGAAAAAAAGTTGATTTAGATGCAATTTCTTGGGCTAAAGAAGTTGTTAACCGTGGAGCTGGAGAAATTCTACTTACTTCAATGGATGGAGATGGAACTCAAAATGGTTACGATCTTGACTTAACTAGATCTGTAGCAGATGCCGTTTCTGTTCCTGTTATTGCTTCTGGTGGAGCAGGATGTTTAGAACATATATCTCAAGCTTTTATTCAAGGCAAAGCTTCCGCTGCGCTTCTTGCTTCTTTATTACATGACTCTGTCTTAAATATAAAACAAATTAAAGATTATTTATTAGAGAATGATATTTATGTAAGACCAGTTGAGGATTTACTTAAGTTATAAAAGATAGAGATGTTTTATTGGGAAAATGTGTATAATGATCTTTTAAAGAAATAATATGAAGCCTGGTGACCCTAATTCAATAAGGGATATGTTTGAAATTATAGCCCCTTCATATGACTTTTTTAATGATTTTTTTAGTTTTGGTCTGCATAGGCTCTGGAAAAGAAAATTATTGAAAATTGCTGATCCTAGTATAGGACAAAAGTGGCTTGATTTATGCTGTGGAACAGGAGATTTGACGCTACTGCTTGCTAAATTTGTCAAAGATAAAGGTGAAGCAATAGGAATAGATTCAGCAATTAAGCCATTAAAAATTGCAAAAAATAAAGCTTCTTCGGCTAACAATTTATCAGTTTCTTTTTATCAGGAAGATGCTTTATGTACTTCTTTCCCTTCATGTTACTTTGATGGAATTATTGTTTCATATGGCTTAAGAAATCTTTCAGATTTTACAAAAGCATTGCAAGAGATAAAACGCTTATTAAAGAATGAGGGCAAAGTTGTTATTTTGGATTTTAATAAGACTAAAAGTGGCTCATTTAGCTCTATTTTTCAAAAGCTTTACTTACGCTTTTTTGTTGTTCCTTTTGCTTCTATAATTGGATTTGGTAAATATTATCAGTACTTAGAAAAAAGTATTGAAGAATACCCAACAGGTGTTGTGCAGAAACAAATAGCTGTTGGGATCGGTTTTTCAAAGGTAAGTTATCAATCGATTTGTTTTGGACAGATGGGTATTTTACTCCTCAAAAAATAAATCTAGCTTAATCAGATGTTAAGAAAAATCTAGTCTTCTACAAAATCCACATTTATTCCATAATTTTAATTCACCTGCAGGACAAGGATTTCCACATGTTTTACATGTGACAATTCCATGGATATCCATTCTACTTGGATGATTTTCCCATATATCTTTTTCATCTGATTTGAGGTTAATATTTTTTTGTGGATAATATTGTTGAATTCGAATGTCTTTTATTTTAAAACCTGCTTTTTGAAGTGATGATATAAGCGCTAGACGATTATATATAAGTGCTTGGCGCCATTGAGGATGACTTGCACCGATAATTAATATCCCTCTATTGAGTTGGAGAGGATTGCAATTTGATGCTAACTGCTTGCCCGCAATGGTTTCCCAATTTTGTATTATTGATCCCAGTGCATTTTTTTTCTGAATAGAAAACCTGAGTGATTCCAGGCATTTTCCTAGTGACTCTGACGAAAAAGAACTTTCACTTTTTTGTTTTGTAGATTTCATATCCCCATTCTAGGTGGAGTATTTCCTGAAGATAGCTACCCTCTTTTCAAGGTTCATCTAAACCTCTTTAAATGGGATTCTTTGACAGGCTAAGTCGATTAATTCGTTCTAATCTCAATGACCTTGTAAATAAAGCTGAGGATCCAGTCAAGATCCTTGATCAGTCTGTATCAGATATGCAGGAAGATTTAGTAAAACTTCGTCAAGCTGTAGCAATTGCAATTGCTAGTCAGAAAAAACTTGCTAGTCAAGCTAGTCAGTCCGAATCTCAAATTAAAACTTGGTATGAAAGAGCTGAATTAGCTTTGAGAAAGGGAGAAGATGATTTAGCCCGCGAAGCTTTGACACGGCGAAAAGCTTTTAAGGAGTCTTTCTCTTCTTTAACTATTCAGCTGGAATCTCAAGAGGGACAAGTTGAAAAACTTAAAAAAGGTTTGGTTGCTCTTGAAAGCAAAATCGCCGAAGCAAGAACCAAGAAAGATATGCTTAAAGCTAGGGCTCAGGCTGCAAAGGCTCAGCAGAAATTGCAAAGTGCGGTTGGAGACATTAGTTCAACCTCTGCAATGGCTGCTTTTGAAAGAATGGAGGAAAAAGTGGAAGCTTTAGAAGCCTCTGGTCAGGCTGCTGCTGAACTTGCAGGCGCAGATTTGGAAAGTAAGTTTGCTAAATTAGAAAGTTCTGATGATATCGATTTTGAATTGCAGAACTTAAGAAAAGAGCTTAAGTCTGGTGTTGAAAATGTTGCATTACCTTCAGCGAATGAGAAGCAATTAGAAGAAGATGAAATGAAAGTTGAAACAGTTAAGATAGAAGAAGTTGATGCAGAATTAGAAGAATTAAAGAAATCAATAGATAATACCTGATCTTTTAATGCTATAAGTTTTTATTTTTTATGTCTATAAATAGAGCATGGAATGGAGCACCAAAAGTAACCAGATATTTGCATTCTCATCCTCATATATCTATGCCCTGGATATTGCGATGGAAGCCTGTATGTGCAAGTACAGAAAAAGAACTCACTCAATGGTTAAGAGATGAACCTGAAGTTTTAAGCCTTGCAAGAGCATATATTTCTGGTAGGCAAAATCATGGAGTAGGTCAGTATGGAAGAGTTTGGAAATCTTTAAAAGGAGGAGCATGGCTTAGTGCTGCTTTGCCTGTTAAAGATTTTCAATACTCAATGGAATTATTTGGCCTAGCAGCTGCTTTTGCATTGTCAGAAAGATTAAAGGAAAATGGAATAAATGTTAAAATTAAATGGCCAAATGATCTGATTGTTGGTGATAAAAAGATTGCTGGTTTTCTTCCAAAACTATTATTTAGAGGTGATAAATTGCGAATTGCTAGAATTGGTATTGGTCTCAATATTGCCAATAACGTGCCAGAAGAAGGAATATCATTGTTCAAAATATCTCAAAATTTTCATATCGAATATTGGATAGTAGAAATTTTATTTTGCTTGGAAAGAGCTTTAAAGCTTCTAGAAGATAAAAGTACTCTTTGTTGTAATATAGAAAACATTTTTTGGTCTAGATCTATTATTGATATTGAGACTGGATATGAATGGAAAATTGAAGGCTTAGATAATCGCGGGGGACTTAAAGTAACAAGAAATGATGAGAAAAAGGTTATTAGAAGATCAAATCAAATTTCTTTTATCTAAATATTTATTGAGATGTCAACTATTTGACCATCTTTAAATCGTACAATTTTTTTTGCTCTTTTTGCAACATTGTCTTCATGAGTTACAAGTACAAGAGTTATACCTTGAGCATGTAATTCGTCAAATAAATTTAATACATCATTTGTTGTTGTGGAATCAAGTGCACCAGTGGGTTCATCCGCAAGGAGTAAAGATGGTCGATTGATTATTGCTCTAGCTATTGCCACTCTTTGTTGTTGTCCACCAGATAATTGATTAGGAAGATTATTTATTCTTTCAGCTAAACCAACTTTTACCAAGGCTTGCTCAGCGATATTTCTTCTTTCATTTGATGGAACACAGGCATAAATCATCGGGAGCATTACATTCTCAATAGCTGTGATTTCTTGTAAGAGATGAAATTGTTGAAAAACAAAGCCAAGTTCTTTGTTTCGGAGATCTGCTAATTCATCGTCATTTAATTTTTCAACTGCGTTCCCATTTAGTTCATATTTGCCGCTAGTAGGTCGATCTAAGCATCCCAAAATATTCATAGCTGTACTTTTCCCTGACCCACTCGCACCCATTACGGCAAGGTAATCCCCTTTCCTTACTTCCAGATTTAGTTTATCTAAGGCTTTAACTACTAAATCACCTTGTCCGTAAACTTTGCTTACATTGGTTAGTTTTGCGACGGCCATTTTGTTTACAGAGGAATTGTTATCCAATTGTTCCTTGACTTGCAACTGTTATAGCTTCCTGGATTATGGGGGTTCCATTAACGGCATTATTTGCCCATTGAAATAAAGGATTGGAAAGAATTCCTCCAACAGCAGTGGCAAATACGCATACTACCAAGGCAACTCTTAAAGGTGGGAGTCCAATTAGTTGCCAATTTTTTGAAGGGTATGTTTTGACAACTTCAGATGCTTCTTGTGGTTCTTTTACAACCATCATTTTTATTACTGAAATGTAGTAATAAATAGAAATAACGGAAGTCACTAAGCCCACAATAACTAAAAGATATTGGCCATCTGCCCATCCTGCGAAGAAAAGGTATATTTTCCCGAAAAACCCTAACATTGGTGGAATTCCGCCTAAGGAAAGAAGGCACAGGCTCAGGCCAAGTGTTATTAAAGGATCTTTCTGGTATAGACCCGCATAGTCAGATATTCGATCACTACCGGTTCTTATGGTGAAAAGAATTATGCATGAAAATGCACCTAAATTCATAAATAAATATGCAGCCATGTAAAGAATCATGGCCGCAAACCCTTCTTCTGTTCCGCTTACTAGCCCTATCATCACAAAGCCTGCTTGGCCAATCGAACTATATGCAAGCATTCTTTTCATTGATGTCTGAGCTAAGGCAACTACGTTCCCTAATGTCATGCTCAAGATGGCGAGAACTGTAAATAAAAGTTTCCACTGATTGTCGAAAGCGTTAAAACATCCAACAAGAAGTCTTACTGCTAAAGCAAAGCCAGCGGCTTTAGATCCTACTGATAAGAAAGCTACAACAGGGGTAGGTGATCCTTCGTAAACATCTGGTGTCCATTGATGAAAAGGAACAGCTGCAATTTTAAAGGCAACAGTTGAAAGAACAAAAACTAGTGCTAAGGCCGCTAATGGGGATGGGCTAGTTAAAAGAGATATCCCAATTTCTTGAATGTTTGTAGTACTACTTATGCCATATAGAAGAGATGCTCCATATAGAAAAACTGCGGCGGCGGCTGAGCCTACAAGAAGATATTTTAAGGCTGCTTCTGAGCTTCGTGCATCTCTTTTCATATATCCAGCAAGCAAATAGCTTGCAACTGAAAGAGTTTCTAGCGAAACAAAAATGCTGACCAGATCAGTAGAGCCGCATAACAGCATTGCGCCTAGTGTTGCGGCTAAAAGTATTGCCGCATATTCACCTACAGGATTATCATTTTTCTCGGCATAACTCCAACTGATAAGCAAAGAAATAAGAGTCGATAAAGCTATTACACCTCTAAAAGCAATAGCTAGATTGTCTGCAATAAAGGCACCGAGAAAAGCCTCTTGATTTTGACCATTCCATTGGGTTGCAAGAATTATTAATGCTGTACTTAGGCCTGCATAACAAATAGGGGGAGCCCAGCGAGATGCAGTTCTTTCCCCTGCCAAGTCAACTAAAAGCGTCCCTAGCATTGCTAAAAGTACAAATCCTTCAGGAAGTATCGCTTTTGCATTTAAAGAAAGGCTCAGGAGCTCTCCAGGGTCATTCCATGATTGAGCTGTTAAAAAAATTACTCCAATGTCATGCATGATGTTTATTGAGGTCAGACCTGCTTTTTTGACTCTAGCGAGGTTATTAAATATGCCTTTTATATGATCTTGGTCTATGCACTTAGTGCACTTTTGCGATAGATAAGAGTTAAGGAAGATTTTTGGTCGCCAATGGCGCACACTCTTGTCATAGTTGAAAGCCCTACAAAAGCAAGAACTATTAAAGGTTTTTTGCCCAAGGACTTCGAAGTTGTTGCCTCAATGGGACATGTTAGAGACCTGCCTAATAGTGCTGCAGAAATACCTGCTGCTCATAAAGGGGAAAAGTGGGCAACTCTTGGAGTTAATACAACGTCAGATTTTGACCCCTTATACGTAATTCCTAAAGATAAAAAGAAGGTTGTAAAAGATCTTAAGCAATCTTTAAAAGGTGCAAATGAACTATTACTTGCGACTGATGAAGATCGAGAAGGTGAAAGTATTAGTTGGCATTTGCTAAATGTTTTAAATCCTAAGATCCCAGTGAAAAGAATGGTTTTCCATGAGATTACTAAAGAAGCAATTTCTAAGGCTCTTTCTAAGACAAGAGAGATTGATTTAGAGTTAGTTCATGCTCAAGAAACTAGAAGGATTTTAGATCGCTTAGTAGGATATACACTATCTCCACTGTTATGGAAGAAAGTCTCTTGGGGACTCTCTGCCGGACGAGTTCAGTCAGTTGCTGTTAGATTATTAGTGCAACGTGAAAGACAAAGAAGATCTTTTCGGAGTGGGAGTTTTTGGGATTTAAAGGCCAAACTTGAGCAAGGAGGTACTTCTTTTGAAGCAAAATTAGTTACTTTAAGAGGTCAAAGAGTTGCTAATGGCGGTGATTTTGATGAAGCCACAGGTAAATTAAAAACCGGAAGAAATGTATGTTTAATCAATGAAAGTGAAGCAAAAGAACTTGCTGAGATTTCTAGAAAAAATGAATGGGTAGTTAGTTCTGTTGAGGAAAAAGCGACTACAAGAAAACCAGTTCCTCCATTTACTACAAGTACTCTTCAACAGGAAGCAAATAGAAAATTGCGCCTTTCTGCCCGTGAAACGATGCGATGTGCTCAGGGGTTATATGAAAGAGGATATATAACTTATATGCGTACAGACTCTGTTTATTTGTCTGATCAAGCAATTAAGGCTTCTAGAGAATGTGTTCAATCTCGTTATGGTCAGGAGTATTTGGTTCAAAAGTCTCGACAATTTACAAATAAAACACGTAATGCTCAAGAAGCACATGAAGCTATTAGACCTGCTGGTGAAGTGTTTAGGACACCAAAAGAAACAGGTTTATCAGGGAGAGATTTATCTTTATATGATTTGATTTGGAAGAGAACGATTGCTAGTCAAATGGCTGATGCACGCTTGACCATGCTTTCTGTACAGGTTGAAATCGATAAAGCTTCTTTTAGAGCAAGTGGTAAGAGAATTGATTTCCCAGGTTTCTTTCGAGCTTATGTAGAGGGAAGCGATGATCCAGAAGCTGCTCTTGATGGGCAAGAGGTCCTTTTGCCAAATATTCTTGTAGGAGATAAGCCTGCACCTAAGAAAGTAGAAGCTGTAGGTCATCAAACACAGCCTCCGGCAAGGTATAGCGAAGCATCACTGGTTAAGACTTTAGAAAATGAAGGTATTGGGAGGCCTTCAACTTATGCAAGTATTATTGGAACAATTGTTGATCGTGGATATTCAATTCTTCAAAATAATTCATTAACACCAAGCTTTACTGCTTTTGCGGTAACAGCTTTGTTAGAAGAGCATTTCCCTGAACTAGTTGATACGAGCTTTACGGCTAAAATGGAATCAACGCTAGATGAAATTTCAACAGGGAAAGTTAGTTGGTTGCCTTACCTAAAAGATTTTTATAAAGGAGATAAAGGATTAGAAAATCAAGTACTGCTTAGAGAGGGAGACATAGATGGAGGCGAATTCAGAGCTGTTTCTTTAGAAGGTCTATCGTCTTTAGTAAGAATCGGTAAATATGGTACTTATCTTGAGTCAAGAACCGTTGGAGATGATGGTAAGCCCATAACAGCTACTTTGCCTCAGGAAATTACACCTGCAGACTTAGATGAAGATAAGGCTGAAATGCTTTTAAAGCAGAAAGCTGATGGACCGGAATCAATAGGAGAAGATCCTGAGACTGGTCAGAAAATTTATATATTAATTGGTAAATATGGACCTTATGTACAAAGAGGTTTGGTAGTTGAAATTAAAGACTTGGGCATACCAAAAAGTAAGAAGGAAAATATTCAATTATTTAGTAGTCCTCATGGTCTTTATGTAAAACAAGGAAAATTAAATATATTATTACCTGATAACATTACTGAGGAAAAGGTTGATTTAGATATTGCAATTAAGACTTTAGAAGATAAATCGTCAAAAAAAGTTCCAAATCCAAAAAGATCTTCTCTTCCGAAGGGTGTTAAACCAGAAGATCTAACTCTGGAAGAAGCCATAGGATTGCTTAAGTTGCCAAGATTACTAGGTGAGCATTCTCAAGGTGGAAAAATTCAAGCTGGTTTAGGAAGATTTGGCCCATATATTGTTTGGGACAAGGGGAAAGGTGAGAAAGATTTTCGTTCATTAAAAGTAGAAGACGATGTTTTAAAAGTTGGTTTAGAAAGAGCTTTGGAATTATTAGCTATGCCTAAAAGAGGAAGAGGTGGAAGGACTGCTTTGAAAGATCTAGGTATACCAAAAGGTAGTAAAGAAAAAATTCAAATTTATGATGGACCTTATGGCCTGTATGTAAAACAAGGAAAGGTAAATGCATCTTTACCTGAGGGTAAAGATGCAAATGATATAAACTTAGAAGAAGCAATAGAATTGCTTTCTAAAAAAGTTTCTAGCAAAAAGAAAGCTACTAAAAAATCTACAGTTTCAAAAAAGAAAACAGTTAAAACAAAAAGAAACACTTCTTCTGAAAAAGTAAGTAAAACATCTAAGAAAGCAAAATCATCAAGGCCAAGAGCAAGTGCTGTAAGAATCATTAAGTCAACTGAGAAATGATTATTAAAACTACAGATAGACCATTTAATTATATTTTTGCTCGAACTATACTTTGGCTAGCTTTATTGACTATTCAGGCCTGTTCTAATAGTGAGATAGGTAATCAACTGGAAAGAAGTTTTGACTACACGACGCAGAAAGAAGAAGATATTGATAGTATTAAGAAATTAAATGATAATAAAGTTGCTACAAAAATTAGAAATAAAGATTTATTGAAAAAACCTTCTTCTTTTCCTAGATCGAAAGTGGATCATAAGCTTGCAAATAAAGAATCTAAGAACAATTCTGAATATACGGAAAAGAAAAGTATAGAAAAAAAAGTTAGAAATTTTCGTCCAAAACCTTATAGAATAATACTTAAGTTGTCAGGAGCCAACCCTTCAGCCCCTGCTGAATCAGTTACAAAAGCATTAAGACAAGCAGGAGTTGAATTTGAGGTTGAGAAAATAGAAAGTTTTGAAGAGAATTCGAAAATGAATACTATTAAAATGAAAAGGTAGCAATTGTGATTACTAAAAACAATAATAGATCTCTTGAGAGTTCTAAGTTAAGTCGAAGACAAGCTCTAAATATCGTAGAGACGTCATATTTATCAGCAGCAACTGGATTAATATGGATTGCTTTGTATTATTTGCCTATCGGCGGTGCAATTTTTCGTCTTGCTTTACCTCTTCCCTTATCTCTACTTCAACTACGTAGAGGTTTTAAAACTGCTCTAGAAGGTGTCAGCCTCACAGTATTACTTTTAATTGCTTTGATGGGACCAGTTCGAGGACCTCTTTTTTTATTTCCATACGGATTTTTGGCATTGTGGTTAGGTTGGTGTTGGTCCAGAAATTGTAGTTGGTGGTTTAGTTGGAGTTTTGGCGTACTTATAGGAACAGCTGGCTTTCTTATAAGAGTGCTGGTTCTTTCCTTATTAGTAGGAGAGAACCTATGGGTAGTGCTTACTCGTGCAGGTTCAGGTCTTATTGAAAAAGTAGTTGATTTATTTGATTTAGGCTTTGCTCCAGATATTTTTCTTGTTCAACTTGCAGCAATGATACTTGTTATATTTCAAGAGCTTATATATGTTATTTGCTTACATGCAATTGCTTTTTGGCTTTTCCCTAGACTTAAAGCATATTTGCCAGACCCTCCAGAAATATTACGAGGCCTGATATCTTTAGACACTCTTTAATTGACTCTATTCTTTAGATAATGTCCTACGTATTGACTGGATTCGGAATAAAGGCTTTTGGACCAGGAATTACTAGATTAAGTGTTGAGGATTGGATAGAAAAATGGCGTAGCTCTTTGGGTGACTTTGAGTTTTTTCTTGTTTTAGCAGGTTCAAAGACCGCTGAGGTTAAGGGTATTTCATCTGCAGGATCAACTGTTCATTCACGAAGGTATACCGCTGTAGCAGATGCAGAACTTCTTTTGCATGGACCTAATTTTCCTTGCAAGTGGCCATTACCTCCTTTGCAAGCTGGCGTATCCCCGGCTCTTATTAGTCATGTTGTTTCGAGGGTTTTAAATATTAAACCTTATGTAATTACAGCTGGATTGCTTCAAACGCCCCCATTCCCTCATGATTCATTTGAATCGCCAGCAAATGGGCCTGCAAATTGCTTAAGTACAGGAAAAGCTATGGCTAAAGACCGAGTAGCTTCTCTGTGGAAGAAAGGTCAGAAAATAGGAGAAAGTCTAACTAAACCGCTTTTAATAACTGAATGTGTTCCAGGCGGGACATCTACAGCATTGGCTGTTTTAACAGGCTTAGGACTTTCAATTGGAGATTTGGTGAGTGGTAGTGCTCGTAATCCAC
>QCJQ01000002.1 GCA_003215935.1 Prochlorococcus sp. AG-409-D09 | reverse complement strand
TATGGGGGAGACAACAATCTCTGTTAGAGCCATTAAGCAATATTGGTTATTGGGAAGGAAATAAAATTCAAAAAGAAATAATTTCTCAATTAAAGTCTGAAAAAAGTTTTACCCTGATAGCAACACCATCCTAAGTCCAATTAGATGAGTTTATTAAATATAAAATTACGACCAATAATATCTCCTGGAATCATATCAGCAAAAATGTGGATAAGGGAAGGTAGTCGAGCAGACCCATTAAATAAAAAAGGATTACATCAACTTCTAGGCGCTCTCCTTAGTAGAGGCTGCGGACCATATAGCAAAAATGATCTTGCCGACATTGTTGAGGGTGCAGGAGCTGGTTTACGTTGCGATACATATGAAGATGGATTTTTATTAAGTCTTAAATGCGGAGAAAATGATATAGAGCAACTACTCTCAATTCTAGGATGGATGATCTGTAAACCACACCTGAATTCAGATCAAATAATGTTAGAAAAGGAGTTAACACTTCAAGCTCTAGATAGACAAAAAGAATATCCTTTTAATATTGCCTATGATGGGTGGAGACGTATTGCATATAGAAAAAACAATTATGCCCATGACCCTCTTGGTATAAAAGAAGATCTAATGCTAATAGATCGAGATAACTTAATAGAACTATTTAATAATACACAAAAAAGAGAAAAAGTTTTAGTGATTGCAGGTAGTATAAAAGAGGACTTAGAATATAAGATTAATCAATTAGAACCATTTGAAATTTTATCTAATCAATCTTCTATAAATAAAACGAATGAAAATCTTCATTTTATAGAATCTTCTATAGACAATACAATCGAAAAATATTCTATACATTTCTTAGAGACACAACAGGTTGCCATCATTATTGGTGCTACAACAACTCCACATGGATATATTGATGATACTATTCTTCGATTACTAGCATGCCATCTAGGTTCAGGTATGTCATGCCTTTTATTCCAAACTCTTAGAGAAAAGTACGGAGTTGCTTATGAAGTAGGTGTTTATAATCCGGCAAGAGAACTAATCTCTCCATTTATTTTTCATGCTTCAACTACTGAAGATAAGGCTAATCATACTCTCCAGTTACTAATAGATTGTTGGTTTAGTGTTATTAATAAACCTATTACGGAAGAAGAGTTAAAACTAGCAAGAGCGAAATTCAAAGGTCAATTAGCTCATTCATCACAATATATAAGTCAACAAGCAGAAAGAAAAGCACACTTACTAGGTCTTAGATTAAAAGAAAATCTTGACGAATTTAATTTAATACAAATTCAATCTATATCGAGACTTGATATACAAAGATGTGCCGAAAAATATTTAAAAAAGCCATTAATCAGCATATGTGGTCCACAAAAAACAGTAGAGAAATTATCTAATGAAATAGAAGTAAATAAATTCAACACATTCTCCTAGTAAGTTTTTCTGAAGAAATTAAAAATATCCCTCTTCTAAATTGAACTTCAACGATATTGTCTGACTTAACAGAAACAACATGTCCAATCTCACCTAGTGAAACAAGGTCAGGTGGCCTAAGCATCGCAGTGGCATCATTTGTTTTTAAAAAAGGCAATGGCGCAATCAAAGTAACTTCATCTCCCGAAATAAAAGTCATAATGCAATTATTTAAAAACATTATTATTAGGTACAATTATAGTCTTATATCTTTTAAATTGAAAATCAACTTCTCACCTAGCGTATTCATGCAAAATAATGCATCATAGTCTTAGACGTTGGTAAATGGTGAAGTACTTAGCTACTTTAAGTATTGCGCTAACAATTCTATTAGTGATTATCATAGGAGGAATGATACCAGCAGCTTTAACTTTTCCTAAAATAGGTTCACCTCTAAATACTGTACCCTTAGGAATTTCATGGCAAATTCCATCACTACTCACTTCTGCAATCGTATGTGGTTCTAGATCGAGTGTTATTGCTGTTTCGGCCTACCTAACTATTGGGTTATTTTTTTATCCAGTATTTCATGGAGGCGGAAGCCTAGGATATTTACTTACATCAGAATTTGGTTATCTTATAGGTTTTATTCCCTCAGTGATAATAATTGGAAAATTATCCACAAAAAATAATCTTATTGGATTTACAAAAAAAGCTCTTGTAGGTTTATCTATAATTCATTTATGTGGAATAATAAACCTATATTTTATCTCATTTTTAAGCAAACAAAATGAGAACTTATACGATATAATCTTCAATTATACTATTGCTCCACTACCAGCGCAAATCTTTATATGTCCAGCCATTGCAATTTTAGCAATTATATTAAAACAGATACTCATTCTTAAATGAAAAAATATATATTAGATAAAAGACAAATATTTATATTTAGCAGTTTAATTATTGCTATAGATCAAATTACTAAATATATAGCAGTCTCAACATTAGAAAATGGTAAAATAATAGAAATAATTCCAGGTGTATTTCAACTAAGACTTGTCAAAAATACTGGAGCAGCATTCAGTCTTTTAAATAATTCGACAATTTTATTAACATTTATAAGTTTTAGCGTCGCAGCTGGTCTAATTATTTATTTATGGGGAAATACTCCATTATCGTTTTTGAAAGGAATTTCACTATCTTTTCTACTTGGTGGAACTCTCGGAAATGGAATTGATCGGATTTCACTAGGTTATGTAAATGATTTTATTGATTTTATAATTATAAATTTTCCTATATTTAATCTAGCTGATATTGCAATTAATATATCAATTATAGGTTTACTAATACATGCTTATTACAGTCAAAGATAAAATCATGCTTAATTCATTAAAATTTAATCCTAAAAAATCATTTAGAACAAAGAATCCCACTATTCTCAATTTCAAATGAATAATAAGCAAGTATTTTATATTATATTTATTTTCGGATCAATTCTATTGTTTCTTTCTAGTCTTATAGGAGCCTTATTAAAATTAATTAATATTCAAGCATTACTTATAGCAATATTCTTAATAATTATATTTTCTATTCTAACTGGGAAGCCTTTTTGGAAAAAATTACTTAAAAAGAATAAACTTTTTTCAACTTCAAATAAATTTAATATAAAGTCTATGAGTAAGAAACAAGTAGCCCTTAAAAGTATTGAAAATATTGATAAGCTTATTGAACTAATACATGATCAAGTTACAGTTAAAGCATTAAAGCAAAAAAGAGAGAAGATAAAAAATGAATTTAATCGTGGAGATCTAATAATTGTAGTTTTTGGTACAGGTTCAAGTGGAAAAACATCTCTAATAAGAGCACTACTTAACCAAATTGTTGGTAAAGTTGGAGCAGAAATGGGTTCAACAAAATCGATAAGTTCTTATAGACTTAAACTAAAGGGTTTAAACAGATTTATTCAAGTTAGTGACACCCCTGGGATACTTGAAGCAGGGACAGAAGGTCGATTAAGAGAAGAAACTGCTCTAAGAAAAGCAAAAAAAGCAGATTTAATGATTGTGGTTGTTGATAGCGATTTAAGAGCAACAGAAATAGAAACTATTAATGTTCTTACTAAAATAGGTAAAAGAGTTTTAATTGTTCTTAATAAAATTGATTTAAGAGGTGAAGAAGAAGAGAGAAAATTATTAAACCTTATAAGAAACAGATGTTCAAATTTTGTTTCTGCAGCTGATGTAGTTTCAACAGCTGCCTCACCTCAATCAATACCGGCACCTGGAGGAAAACCAATTCAACCATCTCCAGAAATTTATGGTTTAATCAAACGAATTGCTCAGGTGTTAAACGAAGAAGGAGAAGAGCTAATATCAGATAATATACTCTTGCAATGTAGAAATCTTAATAAGGAAAGTAGACATATACTTAATAAACAGCGATTAAGAAGTTCAAGAAACTGCATAGATCGATACTGCTGGATAAGTAGTGGAGTTGTTGCCGTAACAGCTATTCCAGGAATTGATTTATTAGCTGCGGCTGCAGTAAATGCACAAATGGTAATTGAAATAGCAAATATTTACGGCATTCAACTAACAAATTCTCGGGCTCAAGAGTTAGCAATGTCTGTTGGAAAAACTCTTGCAGGCCTAGGCATTGTCAAAGGTGGTATTAGCCTTATAAGTTCAAGTTTAAATCTTACTTTACCAACATTGCTATTAAGCAGAGCAGTTCAAGGCGTTACAGCTGCATGGCTAACTAGGGTGGCCGGTGCAAGCTTTATTACATACTTTCAACAAGACCAAAATTGGGGAGATGGTGGAATGCAAGAAGTTGTTCAACTACATTACCGGTTAAATAAAAGAGAAGAAACACTTAATAAGTTTTTAGATAATGCTCTAAAACAAGTTATAAAACCATTAACTAATGAACACCTTAAAAAATTACCACCAAACCAAAGGCTTCAGATGGAGGAGGGAGCATCGGACCTCGAGAATCCAAAATAGCTATAAGAATTAAATAGATTATGCCAATCAAAACTGAGAAAATAGCTGTGCAAATCGCAATGATTTTTTTACGTGATGGAAATTTAGACATTTGATTGAAAATAATTTGATTACAACGCAGTGGATTCATTAACAAGTTCTGCCAACGAATCTAAATGCTTTTGATCTGTATGGGGATTACCAAAAACAGCCTTTAAATAAAAACGTCCTTGGTAAAGTGGTCTAGAAAGCATAAAATTATTTCTCAACAAAGTTTCACGCGTATTAATTGACCAAACTTTAGCTTTCTCCAAATTTAGATTCTTCGGAGTGAAAGCAAGTAAATGAAGAGGCCCAGTGCATAATTGAAATTTAGATATATCCAATTTATCTAAAAAATATTGTTTACGACTAATGGCCTGCTCTAAAATATTCTCAATACCTTTTTCACCTAATTGCTTTAACCCCAACCAAAGTTTAAGAACTTCTGCAGATCTAGTTCCTTGCAAACCCATTTCACCAAAGTGATATTCATTAGATTTAACAGGTTCAAAGTAAGGAAGACCTGTTGAAAAAGTAGCATTAAGATTTGTTCTATCTGCTAATATTAAAATTGATGATGTTTTTGACACACCTAATAATTTCTGCGGATTTAATGTTACTGAATTTGCCAAATTTAACCCTCTTACTAATCTTGAAGTACCAGAAGATAATGTAAAAACTCCTCCAATTGAAGCATCAACATGCAACCAAATTCGTTCATTAGTAGACAATTTAGATATTTCACAAATAGGATCAACGGCTCCTCTAATAGTGGTCCCAGCAGTTGCAACAATTGCGAAACATTTCTTTCCTTCAGCTTTTAATTTTTTTAATTGTTTTTTTAAATCTGGAATAGACATACTTCCTTCTATGTCAACATTCACCAGTCTTAAGGAATCAGAATTCAAGCCCATCACTGTCATCAACTTGACAAGCGAAACATGGGCATCAGAACTTGCAAGTATTACAGCTGAAGGATCAAGTTGAAGACCTGCATGCCTTCTAGCAACAACCAAAGCCATCAAATTACTTAACGTGCCTCCGCTAGCAGCCACTCCGCCTGCAAGAGTTTCCATACCTATTTGATTTGCAAACCAATAACAAAGTTCTTTTTCCAATCTAGATAAACTTGGCGATAATTCCTCAGCCAAAAGATTATTATTTAGCCCAGCACAAATTAAATCACCAACTATAGAGGCTGTTAATGGCGGCGGGTCTAAATGAGCTAGAGCACCAGGATGAGATGGTCTATAAGCACCATTCATTATCTTCTGAAGATCAAATAAAAGTTCTTTAGACGAAAGCCCTTTAATTGAAGGCTCAACTTTTGGGAATTCAGCAAATGTAGGCAAAGGACCATTTGTCTTGGAATTCTTAAACCATTCACATAATTCATTACATGCTTCCTGCAAAAAAGAAAGCAACTCATGATCAAACTTAGATGGTGAAGCAAAAGGGTCCAAAGAGGTAACTATTTTAGAAAGTTGAAAGTTAAGAAAGATAATCTCTTGTTATTTTCACTTTTAAAGTCTTAATTTGACAACCAACAAAGATTTTCCTAAATCAATTGAATAAACCATTTGAGATTCCAGAAGATAAATTAAATGAATGGATGACAATCTTGTTATCCAGAGCTAAGAAAGCTGGCTCAAATGGAGAAGTACCTGTTGCTGCTGTGATTTTAGATGAATTTGGACATTGCATTGGACATGGCAGTAACAGAAAGGAAAAAGAGTCTGATCCTCTTGCTCATGCTGAAATAATTGCACTCAAGCAAGCATCATTAATAAAAAATGATTGGCGTTTCAATGAATGTACCTTAATAGTAAATTTAGAGCCATGTACTATGTGTGCAGGGGTACTTGTTCAAGCAAGGATGGGACAAGTTATATTTGGTGCAAGTGACTATAAAAAAGGGGGGTTGGGAGGTGCCTTAGATTTATCTAAGCATAAAAGTTCACATCATTATATGTTAGTAAAAAAAGGGGTAATGGAAGACATATCTAGAAGTATGATTATTAGATGGTTTAAAGAAAAAAGAAAATTTACTTCTTAAATTTAGACATTTCAGTATCAAAAAGATTCAAGACTTTTTCTACATTTTGACTGGTTGAGTTATATCCCATTAAACCTATTCTCCAGACCTTTCCTGCAAGATCTCCAAGCCCAACTCCAACTTCTACTCCATATGTATTTAAAAGGTGAAGAGTAAAAGCTTTACCATCAACACCTTCGGGGATTTTGACTGTAGTTAAAGTAGGTAGCCTCAAATCATTCTCAACATGAAGGGTTAAACCTATTTCTTCTAAGCCAGTCCAGAGTTTCTCAGCATTCGTTCTATGTCTTGCCCAACTTTTTTCTAGTCCTTCCTCTGCAAGAAGTCTAAGAGCTTCTCTAATTCCAAAATTCATATTTACAGGAGCAGTATGATGATAAACACGATCGCTGCCCCAATACTTATTTAATAAAGATACATCTAAATACCAATTAGGAACTTTCCCTTTTCTTAAGCTAAGTTTTTTTTCTGCTCGTTCATTCATAGTAAAAGGTCCTAACCCAGGAGGGCAACTCAAACCTTTTTGACTACAACTATATGCTAAATCAACTTTCCATTCATCTAAATAAAGAGGAACAGCTCCAAGAGAAGTAACTGTATCTACCAATAACAAACAATCATATTTTCTACAAAGATCTCCTATTCCTTCCATAGGTTGGCAAACACCAGTAGAAGTTTCAGCATGAACAATAGTTAGCAAATTTGGTTTGTATTTGATTAATGCATCTTCTATATCATTCAGAGAAAATGCTTGTCCCCAATTCTTTTCAATAGTACAAATATTTGCTCCATATCTACCTGCCATATCTACTAACCTATTACCAAAATAACCTTTAACAGCAACTAAAACAGTATCTCCAGGCTCAACAACATTTGCAATAGTAGCTTCCATAGCTGCACTTCCTGTGCCACTCATTGGAAGAGTGAGCCTGTTACTTGTCTGCCATGCATATCTCAATAATTCTTGAACTTCTCCCATTAAATTCACATAAAAAGGGTCTAAATGACCTATTGGTGGGAGAGCTAAAGCATTTAGAACATTCGGGTGTGCATTAGATGGACCAGGCCCTAGCAATAGCCTCTCTGGAGCATCAATAGGTCCAAAAGCTTTACGATGCTGATTATCAATAGATTGAATCATTTGTGTGATCGACAAAATCCGAACAGCTCACTTAAGTGTGAGCCTAAACAGCCATGGGGTATCTAAGCAAAATTCTTTTAGGCATTGCAATAGCAAAATAGGAATTAAACTGAATTTAAGATAAGAAAGATCAAAAATTATCTTGAAATGCTTGAAACAAAGCAGAAATCTTAAAAAAGTACGCATTGATACAAAAACAGAATCTATCTCTGATTAGTTTTATTAAATTGTCCAATAGTAGAAATCTTAAACATGAGCAAATCAGCCAATGACGTCCTCCGCCAAATCAAGGACGAGGGCATTGAGCTCATCGATCTCAAATTCACAGACTTACATGGAAAATGGCAACACTTGACTGTAACTTCGGATTTAATCGAAGCTGATTCTTTTACTGAAGGGCTTGCCTTTGACGGATCATCAATTCGAGGATGGAAGGCTATCAATGAATCAGATATGTCAATGGTGCCTGATCCGAGTACTTCTTGGATTGATCCATTTTATCGTCATAAAACACTAAGTCTGATTTGCTCAATTCAAGAACCAAGAAGCGGAGAACCCTATGCAAGATGCCCAAGAGCACTTGCTCAAAAAGCACTAAATTATTTATCAAGTACAAATGTTGCTGATGCAGCTTTCTTTGGACCAGAGCCAGAATTTTTTATATTTGATGATGTTAGATATGATTCTAGCGAAGGAGGTTGTTTTTATAACGTAGATACAATTGAAGCTCCTTGGAATACAGGAAGGATTGAAGAGGGAGGTAATCTCGGATACAAAATACAATTAAAAGAAGGATATTTTCCAGTTTCTCCTAATGACACAGCACAAGATATTAGATCAGAAATGCTTCTTTTAATGGGTCAACTTGGAATACCAATTGAAAAACATCATCATGAAGTCGCTGGAGCTGGACAACATGAACTAGGAATGAAATTCGCACCATTAATTAATGCTGCAGACAATGTAATGATATATAAATACGTAGTAAGAAATATTGCAAAAAAATATGGTAAAACAGCAACTTTTATGCCTAAACCAGTATTTAATGATAATGGTACTGGAATGCATGTGCATCAAAGCCTTTGGAAAGGAGGGCAGCCATTATTCTTTGGAGAAGGAACATATGCAAACCTTTCTCAAACTGCTAAATGGTATATAGGGGGAATACTTAAGCATGCACCTTCTTTCCTAGCTTTTACAAATCCAACTACTAATAGTTATAAAAGACTAGTACCAGGTTTTGAAGCACCAGTAAATCTTGTATATTCTCAAGGAAATAGATCAGCCGCAGTTAGAATACCTTTAACAGGGCCAAGTCCTAAAGCAAAAAGATTAGAGTTTAGATCTGGAGATGCTCTTGCTAATCCATATTTAGCCTTTTCAGCAATGATGATGGCAGGTATAGATGGTATTAAAAATCAGATCGACCCTGGTGAAGGTGTTGATGTTGATTTATTTGAATTGCCAGCAGATGAATTAGCAAAAATAGATACAGTGCCTTCATCTTTAAACAATGCTCTTGAAGCACTTAATTCCGACAAAGACTATCTAAAAGAAGGTGGTGTTTTTACTGATGACTTTATTAACAACTGGATTGAACTAAAATACGAAGAGGTTCAGCAATTAAGACAAAGACCTCATCCTCATGAATTCTTTATGTATTATGATGCATAAAAAAAGTCATTCTTTTAATTGAATTAATAAATAAATTTAAAACTGTGTATATTTTTAACACAGTTTTAAATTTATTTATAAAGAAAATAAGAAATCTATTAAATTCTGATGAAAGAGATAGAGTTTCAAGATGATTAATAACACAAGTCTCGCAAAAATTGCTTATCACACAATTCAACAAGGAAAAGGGCTTGCTGGATATGCTCATAAAGAACTAAGTACAAAACTAATGGAGCTATTAGCTCCTGAAGCTTTATCAGAAAAATTTCAAATAGACAAAAAGCTTTTCAAAGAAGTTCGACAATCAATGTCAGAACTTGAAAAGATAGATTGGAAAGAAGCAGAAGAAGGCCTTTACCCTAAACGACAATTATTTGACTTTCCTTTTCTGCATTTGTTAGTTAATTACCCATTATTATGGCTCGACATGCCATCTACATGGGAAAGACGTAAAAATAGAAAAACTAGAGAGCTTCCAAATAATATTTCCCAAAAAGATTATCCTAATTATTATCTCCAAAATTTCCATCATCAAACTGATGGTTATTTAAGTGAGCATTCAGCAAACTTATATGACATCCAAGTAGAGATTTTATTTAATGGAACAGCGGACGCGATGAGAAGAAGGATAATTTCACCTTTAAAATCTGGTTTAGAAGATCTAAGAGAAAAAGACTGCAATAAATTAAAAGTTCTAGATGTTGCAACGGGAACAGGAAGAACTCTTCAGCAAATAAGAAGTGCACTTAAAGATATTGAATTATATGGATTGGATTTATCAAGTGCATATCTCAAAAAAGCAAGTCATCATCTAAGTAATAGAGAGGGAGAATTAGTTCAACTTGTACAAGGGAATGCTGAAAATATGCCTTTTAAAAAGAATAATTTTGATGCACTAACATGTGTTTTTCTTCTTCATGAATTACCTAGAAATGCAAGACAAAATGTATTAAACGAATGTTTTCGAATCACTAGACCTGGAGGGACATTGATACTTGCAGACTCTATTCAAATTTCTGACTCGCCTCAATTTTCAGAAATAATGAAAAATTTTTATAAGATTTTTCATGAGCCTTTTTATTACGATTACATAAATGACGATATTAATTATAAGCTTGAAAATGCTGGTTTTCAAGAAATAAAAGCCGAATCATTTTTCATGACAAGAGTATGGAAAGCAACAAAGCCAAAATAAATATAATATTTTACAATCTTAACCCAAACTACTCTACTAATAATTTTTACAGGGTTATTTTTGATCTAAACACTAATTCTTCGTATAAAATAAAATAAAATAAAATCTCATCTAATGAATAATTGGTCTTCAAGAAAAAAAGAACTGGTTAAAAAATTAAATGAAGAGTTTAGAATTAGTCATATAGATTGGCATAAGAATAAAGGAAATAAAGATAGAAGAGCAGCAGAACTAATAGTAAGTGGATTATCTCAATTAATTAACAATGGAGACGATTCTGAAATAGAAGAATTATTAACGCAAGCAATTAAATGGATCAAGCAAGAAATAAAAGATCCTGGGTGCCCAAATCATTAAAAATTTTATTTACGTTTAGATGCAACCTGAATCCGATTACCTTTTTGACTCCATCTAACGTCATCAAAACATTGATGAATAAGATATAACCCTCTTCCCCCTTTGGAATCAATATTAATAGGAAGGGAACTTCTTCTTTGCTTTTTAGAAAGCCCTTCTCCTTCGTCTTGAATCTGCCAAATAAACCAGTTAGATGTAACTATTCTTCTTATACGAAGTATTTTATTATTATTGGATTTATTCCCATGCTGTACCGCATTAACCAGGGCTTCATGAAGACCTAATTCAATAGAGGCTAATGAATCATTTGACTTAATTGGTTCAACAAGGATTTTAACAACAGGTGCTATAAGAAGAGTTGAAGGATAAATGAATTCAACCCACTTATAATCAGATCCAATAAAAAATAAAAAAGGTTTAAATTTATTTTTAATTAGATTAATTGAGCTCACGCTCATTTTCCTGCTAATACTTATTTTGAAGATAATGCTTTAGAAGAAGATTTCAAAATTAATCTGAATGAAATTCTAAATACGAGATTTTATTGCTTGATGATTAAGCAATGAATCCATAAGTCGAACTCCTCTTAATTGATTAATTAAAGGCATATGACCATCTGGTGCATTTAAAGACCAGTCAAATGAATTTGGATATCTAGTCCAAACCCCATCTTTTTTCCACCCTATACGCGGCCATAATTTATCGTACCTATTCCCACAAGATTTCAGAATTCTACCTTGTACAGAAAATCCAAATTTACCCTGTGAATAAGCTATCCATAATCTGTCTAAAGTCATTAGATCTGTTTTTGACATAGATTCAACTTCACTGAAATATACATAACCTCTTTCAACAGCTTCCGAGCCAGCTAATTGTCTCAAAATTGAACTAGTAAAACGATCGGCTTCTTCAAATTTTTGCGCAACTAAATTCTTTTGAAATTGCTCGTAATCAATACCTTTTTCACTAGCAGCATTGAACCATCCATGCTCAGAGAAAGGTTGAAAGTCAACTAAAGATTCCTGACTTTTCCTATAAAGTGCTTGAAGAATCCATCCAGCAGCCCAATCATACCCATTGGGATCAAAACAATTGAAAGCCTTTAATCCTAAATCTGATATTTCCACAATTCTCTCTTCAAGAGTCTCGAAGAAAGATCTTCTTTTTCTGGTATTAGCATTTGAAAAGCTCAAAAGTAGCTCTTCAATGCTCTCCTTTTTTGAATGGGATGTTTCAGAAACCATGAATTTATACCGTGCTAAATAAGCAGGCTTCTACCACTATGTCAGGAACAGGAACCCTCGCCTATTTATCTGCAGAAGAATTCCGGGAATCCAAAGGAATAATAGTAGATGTTAGGAGCCCAGAAGAGTTTATAAAAGGACATTGGCCTGGTGCGGTTAATATTCCAATTTTTTCAGATGAAGAAAGGGCAATTGTAGGAAAAACCTATAAAGTTCAAGGTAAAGAAAAAGCAACAGCCATAGGGCTCAAGTTGACGATCTCCAAACTGTCTAAAATTGAAGTGTTGTTAAAAAGAATAAGCAATAACAATCACCCAGGTATAAAAGCAGACCAATCAAGGCCATTGAAAATTTATTGCTGGCGAGGGGGTATGCGTTCAGCAAGTATTGCCTGGTTTGCCAATCAATTAGGATTAAAAACTTTTCTCCTTAAAAATGGTTATAAAGCCTATAGGAATTGGGTCTTACAACAATTCGAATGCAAATGGCCAATAAAAATTATTGGGGGAAAAACCGGGACAGGAAAAACAGATCTTCTAAATGCATTATCTGAAAAAGGGTTTCCTATTTTGGATTTAGAAGGCTTAGCAAACCACAGAGGAAGTAGTTTTGGAGGCCTAGGGCTTCCAAAACAACCAACATCTCAACATTACGAAAATATGATCGCTGAGCATCTAAATAACTTTAAATCCAATATTCAACAATGCATTTGGGTAGAAGACGAAAGATCTAACTTAGGGAAATGTCGTATACCCCAAAAACTATTAGATCAAATGAAAGTAGCACCTTTTGTTGAAATAATTAGAGACAAAAATGAAAGAATTCAACATTTAGTTAAAGGATATAGTGAAAATTCAAAAAAAGGACTGACAGAAGCAACCTTAAGAATAAGTAAAAGACTAGGGAAAGAAAGAGCTTATAAAGCTACTAATGCTATCGATAAAGGGGACTGGCCAAAAGCATGTTCTTACATATTGGATTATTATGATAAATGTTATGAATATCAACTATCAAAAATTTCAAATAAGAGAATAATTAACCTAACTGGACTTAATATAGAATTCTCTGTCAAAGAATTTATAGATAATATGATTTAATTAATATAATAACTTATTTAAATAAAAGCCCAAGAAACTATGAACGAGAAAAGTAAAGCTATTATTCGATTTTTCCAAGGAATAGACGAAACCGTAATACCAGAAATTAGGCTTACAAGAAGCAAAGATGGAAGGGTCGGTCAAGCAATTTTTTTCTTTGACAAACCAAAAGCTTTGGAAAATGAGAAATTCAAAGAGATCCAAGGTATGTTTATGATTGACGAGGAAGGTCAATTAACCACAAGGCAAGTGAATGTAAGTGTTTCAAATGGCAAACTCACTTCAATAGAAGCTATTTTTAGTTGGAAAACAGACCAAGAGTTTAATAGATTCATGCGGTTTGCAAATAGATATGCTGAATACAATGGTTTGGGCTACTCAGAAAAATAGAATAATAAATTGAAACTCTCTCATTATTTAAGTTTAATAGCACTTGTAATAGCTACATTATTATTATGGAGCTTAAAAGAATTAATAATACAAATATTTGCTGCAATAATTTTAGCAATGGCACTTTGCACATTGATAGGAAAAGTACAATCGATACTAAAAATAAATAGATCTATATCTTTATTTATATCGTTAATAGGTGTCATATTATTATTCTCCTTAACATCAATATTAATCATTCCACAATTTATTGAAGAATTTCAATTGTTAATTCTTCAAATACCATCTGCAGCAAAAGAATTAATTGATTTGATTACAACAATTTCAGACAAAATATCAACTATTATACTTAACAACAGTGATAATGAAATCATAAGCAAGGAGCTATTAAGAAAAAGCTTATATCCAATTACAGATATTAAAACATTAACAAATGGGATAGCTGAAAGCCTTAGCAAACTACTTAACTTAGCAAGCAATTTAGGAATTGGTATTGTGCAATTAATCTTCGTGCTTAGTGTAAGTTTGATGATAACAGTACAACCTGTTGCATACAGGGAAGTAGCAATATTATTAGTGCCTTCATTCTATAGAAGAAGAGCTAGAAGTATATTAATACAATGTGGAGAAGCCCTGAGCAGCTGGATGTCAGGTGTAATTATTAGTTCTTCATTTGTTGCAATATTAGCAGGGATAAGTCTTTATTTATTAGGTATAAAGCTTGTAATAGCAAATGCATTAATAGCAGGAATATTAAACATCATTCCTAACATTGGTCCGACAATAAGTACTATTTTTCCAATGTCAGTGGCAATTCTGGATTCGCCATGGAAATCATTAGCAATTCTGGGAATATACATAATTATTCAAAATCTTGAAAGCTATATTATTACGCCTTCAGTAATGCAAAAACAAGTCAAGTTACTTCCTGGATTAACAATAACAGCGCAATTTTTATTTACAATAATTTTCGGTCCAATAGGTCTTATTCTTGCACTACCTCTTGCAGTTGTAATGCAGGTAATTATAAAAGAAATCTTAATCAAGGATATACTTGACAATAGTCCTCAAAGAAAATTGCATTAAATATATTGGAATAATCAATAATTCAAGTATTATTTAAATAGAAAAAATAAGTAATAGCACCGATGCAATAATTATAGAAAAGCGCTTTTATCAAAGTAATCATGAATCAATAAAATGTTGAAAATGCTTTTCCGTGGATTATTGATTACCTCAAGTACATATTATGGGGACTCTATTGGATTAGCTCCAATTTCTTTCGCAAAGTCTAAAGCTAAAAATAATGATTTTTGGTCTAAAACTTGTAAAGATAATCCCTCAAGTCTTTCATGCCTTAAATATGATTGCTAATTACATATCTGTAAGATGATAAAAATTCATACAAATTTCACCAAAATACTAGGATTAATTTAACAATCTATTTAAATAAATTTCATTATTAGAATTCTTATAATGCAAGACTTAACAAGATAGATATTATATAACACAATGATTATAGAATATTCAAAGGAAGTGAATATACTTTTAAAACTTAAATTTATATAGACTTAATCATCAAATTCTGGTTTTGGTTTCTTTTTAACCTTCCCTGCAAGAAGTTGATACAAAGCATCCAAAGAATTGTAAACCTCTTTCAACTCAGCTAACTCTGGTAGCAAGCCATGTTTTCGGAGCATTTCATCTAAGTCTCTTAGCTCTTGGCGGATATAACGCAAATGGGAGCTAACCTCCTCTCTCTTGCTGGTTGACATTAAAGAAAAATCTAATGTTCCTACTCTACAAATTATAAAACAATAGGCTCATTCGATCAATATTAGTTGAACTACATAAGGAAAAATATATTTTTTTCAAATTAGTAGGATTAAAAGGCTGATTTAATGTAATGACATTGTTAGCCTGAGAAAATTTATGATGATGAATGACCTAAAATGTAAAAACATATCTAGCTGTTATGAGTGATTCAAGAAAAGAAAATCTAAAGCTCAAATTAGGAAATTTAATTCTAGCCATATGGCTTTCAACAGTACCTACTGCAATTACATATGGTTCATTAAGTCTGCATGGGCTAAATATCTGCAGAAAATTAAACACAAGTGCATTGGTTAGGGAAAAACAAGAAATAAAAGAGCTTTGCGATGAATCTGCATGGCAAACGACAAGAGAATATATATTTTTAATAGGTTTCTTTATAACTTTACCTACATGGCTATGGATTTATCTTTCTGTCAGAAAAAAAAGGAAAAAAATTAAGTAATAAAGCAAATTCTTATTTATACTATAAGTACAAATAAGAAATATAAAACTATTTCATAGATTATCTCTAAACAACTGATATTTGATTAGGTTTATAAAAATGATATTTCTAAAATAATGATTCAAGTATTTTTAAGCTTTACAAGTTTTATAGGACTTTTATATATTCTTTTCAAATTAAGAAATAATTATAACGGTGTAGAATGGTTAGACCAAATATCAAACAGACTAAACTATAAACCCAAAGATAGCATTACGATAGTTATTCCTGCCTTTAATGAGGAACGTAATATTAGAAGATGCCTTTATAATATTTTGATCAATGTAAGTATTTTAGAAAATTGGAAAATTATTTTAATAGATGATAACAGTAATGATAGAACAATAAATATTGCTAAGGAGTTACGTGATGAACATAATATCGATAGTAATAATTTTAAAATAATACAAGCAGGTGAAAGACCAACAGACAAGCATTGGGTAGGAAAAAATTGGGCTTGTTCTCACGCTTTAAAATATTTAACTAGTGAATGGGTCTTATTTATAGATGCCGATATCAAATTATATAAAAGTTGTATATTAGACTCAATTAAAGTAGCTTCATATTACAACTATGATCTTTTAAGTATTGCTCCAAAGCTGAAATGCACTTGTCTAACAGAATGGATAGTACAGCCAATAATGGCATCACTTATAAGTTTAGGATTTCCAATAAAGGAAATAAACAGGGAAAATAGTCAAATGGCCTTTGCCTCAGGACCTTTTATGTTATTTAAATCAAATTCTTATAAATCAATAGGAGGGCACAAAAGTGTATCGGATAAAGTAGTTGAAGATTTGGCACTTTCAGAGAAAATCAAGGAGTATGGAATGAAACTAGGATATATAATAGGTATTAATTCTTTGGAAATAAGAATGTATGATGACTTCCAATCATTATGGGAAGGTTGGAGTAAGAATTGGTTTATTGCCCTTGATCGTGATATAAATAAAGCAATATTACTGTCATTATTTATATTTATATTGTATTGTTATCCATGGATAACAATTTGTGGAATAATAATAAATAGAGAAATTACATTATTAAATTGTATATTATTGTCGTTATCATTTGTTAGTATATTTACACAATATTTAATTAGATTATTTTTTTACAAGAAATTTAAATTGCCTATTAAGTTTTGGTGGTTAAGTTTTATCGGAGGTTTTATTATTTCAACATTAGGGATAGCTTCTGCATATAAAACAATATCAGGAATCAATTGGACATGGAAAGGGCGTTCTCTCAAAAAGAATTAATTTACTTGATCAAATAAACTTAAATTCACCGTACATATTTATTGGCCAACACAAACGCTCAAGGAACTTAGATAGGTTTAGCTTATATGTTTCGGCTCAAGCATTAGTTTGTAAAATTAGTAACAGTATATTCTTTATCTTTTCTTTATAATAAGGGTAGCTTCGTTTATGTTTTGAGCACTTCACTTCTCGCAGCCACTGCAGCAATAGGTATCATTATCGTAGCTACACCTGCTTTGCTTATAGCGCTATCTCACTAAAATTACATTTATAAGATTACTATTCGACTTAACCAATACAATATAATTTTATTTGAGTGTTTTAATCAAACATAATCTCAATTACGCAACAACTAGTAGACAACACCAGCTTAATAAGCATTATGAAATAAAAGTTGATTAGCTATGAGAAAATTACTGTCATCAATAATTGGTTTAACCTTATTAATTTCAGGTTGCAGCTCAAGTAATCAAATAGGTAAATCAAGGCTCGACATAATAAAACAAAGAAACCAATTAATATGCGGAGTTAGTGGAAAGATTCCTGGTTTTAGTTTCTTAAATACAAATGGAAAATATAGTGGATTAGATGTTGATATATGCAAGGCTATTTCAGCTGCATTTCTAGAATCACCTAATAATATTCAATTAAGACCATTAACTGCAGCAGAAAGATTTACTTCACTAAGAACCGGAGAAATAGATTTACTCTCGAGAAATACAACATTTAACTTAAGTAGAGATTCACAAAAAGGTAATGGTTTGTCTTTTGCACCAGTTGTATTTCATGATGGGCAAGGCTTGATGGTTAAAATTAATAGTGGTGTAAAAGATTTAAAAGATCTTTCTAATAAATCAATATGTGTAGGTTCAGGTACAACAACTGAACAGAATATTAACGATGCGTTTGAAGAAAAGTCACTGAAATATACTCCCATAAAATATCAAGATCTCAATCAAGTTATAGCTGGTTATTTACAAGGAAGATGTGCAGCTATGACATCGGATAGATCACAATTAGCCGCGGCAAGATCTAGCTTTAAAAATCCAGGAAATCATGTTATTCTTGATAATATACTAAGTAAAGAACCTTTAGCACCAGCAACAGTAGGTAATGACGAAAGACTTGCAGATGCCGTTAGATGGGTAATATATGCTCTAATTGAAGCTGAAGAAAAAGGAATTACTCAAAGTAATATAAATCAAAAGCTAGATTTGGCCAAAGATAACAAAGGAATGAAGCCATTGAGAAGATTCCTTGGGATAGAAGGTGATCTTGGCGAAAAACTTGGGCTAGCAAATGATTTTGTAGTTAAAATTATAAAAACTACTGGCAATTATGGTGAAATTTATAATAGAAATTTAGGTCCTAATAGTCAGGTTTATATACCTAGGGGGTTAAATCAGATTAGCAAGCAAGGAGGAATACTTATATCACCTCCATTCAACTAAAATAGCGCTAAATATCAATGAGATTTACAAAATCATATATTATACAATATTTATTTTTATTAATAATAATTTTATTTTTAATTTTGATAATAAATAATGTGCATTTCAATTTGATAAGGACAGGATTAGGATTCGACTTTGCTTGGTTATTTAGACCAGCAAGCTTTTCATTAGCAGAACATATTTTGCCTTACTCTCCATCTAATAGTTTTGCATGGGCACTTTTAGTTGGGTGGACAAACAGTTTAAGAGTAATATTTGTCGCTTTAATATTTTCAACAATTATCGGAATATCTGCAGGAATATTAGGTAAATCTCATAATTATATATTAAAGTTTATATCTAGATTATACATATTAATAATTAGACAAACACCTCTCCTTTTACAATTACTATTCTGGTATTTTGTTGGATTTCTAAGCATAAGAAATCCTGTCAACATAATTGTACCTATTATAAATATTTCAAATCAAGGTATAAATATCTTTGGATATATATTAACTCCAGAATTTTCATCATTAATAATCGGTTTAAGTGTATTCACTGGCGCATACATAGCAGAAATCGTAAGGGGTGGATTAAACTCAGTACCAAAAGGACAATGGGAAGCATATAAATCATTAGGAATCTCAGATTCTATTGGTCTTAAAGATATAATTATCCCTCAAGCTCTCCCTGCGATACTTCCTGGTCTTACAAGCCAATATTTAAATTTAGCAAAAAATAGCACTTTAGCTATAGCTGTAGGATATGCTGATATTTATGCAGTTAGTGATACTGTTATAAATCAAACAGGAAAATCTATTGAGGGCTTTATATTACTTTTAATTGGATTCCTATTTATAAATTTAATTATAAGTAATATAATGGAATTCTTTAATAGGAATATACTCAAAAATAAAGCATGAAAATTATAACTAAAGATATAAAATTTTTATTATTTAAAGCTAGAAAAATTGGCATTAATAATAAAACTGATCTATTTATTACTTTTATATTATTAGTTGGAGTATTCGCAACTCTTACAAATTTTCTTAATTGGATATTTTTCCATGCAAATTGGGAGGTTGTCAGTAGAAATTTAAATCTATATATAATTGGGACTTACCCTAAAGCATTATCTTGGCGTCCTTTTTTATGGATTTCAATAATAATATTATTATCGTTTACAACTTTGCTTAAAAAGTTGAATTATATTAAAAAGAGATTTATATATATATGTTGGTTATTGATAATACCTCTTGGTATATATCTACTGGCAGGTGGAATAAATATAATTCCAATTTCTACAAATTTTTGGGGAGGGTTATCATTAACACTAATTTTGACCTTTATTAGTATAATAATTGCTTTGCCGATAGGGATCTTACTAGCACTAGGAAGACAGAGTAATCTTTTAATTATTAAGAAAATTACGTCTTTATATATAGATTGTATGAGATCAGTTCCATTAATCGCAATACTTTTCTTTGGACAATTGCTAACACCTTTATTATTGCCTGTTGGTATGGAAATAAATCGTGTTATCAGAGCAATTTTCTCATTTTCTATTTTTGTATCAGCTTATATTTCAGAAGATATAAGAGGTGGATTGCAATCTGTTCCACAAAATCAAATAGAGGCAGCAAAGGTTTTAGGACTTAACAAATATCAAATAAACAAATTTATTGTTTTACCCCAAGCTCTTATTATAGCTATACCAGCACTTACAAATCAAGCAATAGGATTACTTCAAAATACAAGTTTAATGGCTATTCTTGGTTTAGTAGAGCTTCTTGGCATTAGCAGAAGCATATTAGCTAATCCTCAATTTATAGGAAGTCACTTAGAAGTATATGTTTGGTTAGCCCTTATCTATTGGTTAGTTTGTACAATAATTGCATTGTTAGCAAAAAAGATTGAAAGACATTTTTCTAAATCTCTAAATTTCCAAGGAGACTTATGAGTCAAACAATAATTGCGAAGTCTTTGGTGAAATCTTTCTCCCAAAATAAACTAGCGCTTAATGATGTTTCACTTGAAGTGCAAAAAGGTGAAGTGCTTGTAATTATGGGGCCTTCTGGATCCGGTAAAAGTACTCTAATAAGAACTTTTAATGGACTTGAAAGAATTGATAAAGGAGAATTGAACATTCTAGGTTTAAGATTAAATTCATTTAGTAACGACGAAATAATAAAAAAAATCAGGAAAAGAGTTGGAATGGTCTTTCAGCAATTTAATTTATTTCCTCATTTAACAGTGTTGTCAAATATAACATTGGCACCAATACAAGTTCAGAACAAAGACAAGAAACATGCCGAGAAGAGTGCATATGAACTGCTTGTTCAAATGGGTATTGAAGAGCATGCATTTAAATATCCAAAACAATTAAGCGGGGGAGAACAACAACGCGTAGCTATTGCAAGAGCTTTGGCTTTGAATCCTGAAATAATGCTATTTGATGAGCCAACAAGTGCTTTAGATCCTGAGAGAGTAAATGAAGTGCTAGATGCAATCAAATCGCTAGCTAAAAAAGGAATGACTATGATTATAGTTACTCATGAAATTGAATTTGCAAAAGAAGCTGCAGATAGAGTTTTATTTATGGACGAAGGGAGAGTGGTAGAAATAACAACACCAGAAATATTCTTTACAAATGCAAAAAATGAACGAAGTAGGCGTTTCTTAAATCAATTAAGCAAATAAATATTAGTGTTACCAACAGAAAACAAAAAAATATTATAATTTATATTATCAAATAGAAGTAATAATAAATATATTAACTTTGAAAATAGCCTTCTGACAAATCCTCCAATATTGATAATTGTCTATTATTCCTTATGTTTATTTTACGTAATTCTAATTGAAACCGAATAACATCCAAAGCAATTTTATTAAATCTCCTTGATGCCATAACATAACCATGTGAATGTTCAGATTCAAAATATCCAAAACCCTTAAGGCTAAAAAGACTAGATTGGTTATCTAAAACTTTTCTATACCATTTCAACAACATTTTATCGTCCATAATATCAGCTATAGCTATTCTTGTGAAGGTTTTTTTTCTAACAAGTAAATAGTCAGACATATCATTTATAAGCGGTATCTTCATAGTTAAGAAGTGGTGTAGAAATGAATTATAAGATTAAGCAAATTAATATACATTTGAATAAAAACTAACTAAAGAATTAATTAAATATTACTAATAAATAAAGACTTAGCTATAGATTTACCTGCAATCCAACCACTACTCCAGCAATGCTGAAAATTAAAACCACCAGTTAATCCATCAATATCTAGAATTTCTCCAGCAAAATATAATCCGTTGATTTTCTTACTCTCCATAGATTTATGATTTATATCAGCCAAATGAATACCTCCAGCTGTAACAAATTCATCCGAAAAAGGGCCTCTTCCTTTAAGAGTTAAAGTAGTTTTTAATAACATTTCAGTAATAATTGATTCGTATCTTTTAGAAAATGATGAGAATTTTATATTCGCATCTAGATTTGATTGCTCTAATAGTTTACGCCACAATCTCTTCGGTAAATTATCAAATGGTGAATAAGTCCCTATCGCGATATTAGAAGAAGAAACTCTTAAAGAATCAAATTTAGAGCTAATACTTTCTAAATCATCACTAATCCAAGAAATCTGAATTTTACATGAATAAAAATCATTACTAAGATTTCTAGCTGCAAAGGCAGACAACCTCAAAACACATGGACCACTTATGCCTCTATGTGTAATCAAAATATTACCCTTATCTACATATACTTTTTCAGAACAAAATAGTTTTATAAGAACATTATTAACAGTTATTCCAGAACAAGATATTAAAAATTTATCTCTTAAGGTGAAAGAGAATAAAGATGGTACAGGAGGGATAATATTATGACCTAAAGAAGATGCAATATTCATTCCTTTTGAACATCCACCAGTAGTCAGTAAAACTCTTTTAGATAAAAATGATTCTTTATGCTGGTTATGAATCAGAAAAGTTTCAGATGATATTTTTTTTATAAGTTTAACACAATTATTTGTTTGAGTATCTATTCCTAAATCTCTAGATAATCTTCTAAAAAGGTTAATTACCTCCTCGGATGTATTTGAACTTGGGAACATTCGACCATCAGACTCTGTTTTTAATTCCAAGCCCCTTTCATAAAACCATGAAACCGCATCGTAAGTAGAAAAGCGACTAAATGTTCCTTTTAAGGATAAAGATCCTCGAGGGTAATTTAAGACAAGATCATTATTATCCCAAGTTGCATTAGTAACATTACATCTACCTCCACCACTTACACGAACTTTGCTTAAAGTGTTGGAGCTGGACTCTAAAATCAGAATAGATTTAACACCTTTTTCTGCGGCTGTAATAGCAGACATAAATCCTGAAGCTCCTCCACCAACCACAATAAGATCATAAATATTTGATTTTTTATCTATAGTTACCATATATCTTATAGTAATAAATTATTTGCAAAGACACTAATGATATTTAAGTTTGTCTAAAAAGCTATTCCATAAAGCTGGTCTGAACCACCGAAATATTATTCCTACATAAACAAGGTAAGCTATCCCCTCCAATGGATGCTTGATTAAGCTTAAAATTGAAAGTATATTTAAATCTGCAAACATGATAAATTGCTATGAATACTGATAGAATGACAACAAAAATATGTATTGGCAAGTAAAATTTACAATAAAAATAAAATTAAAAAACAAAAATTAGATCATTATTAATTAATCTTTTTGGTTGCAAGATTCCAAATAAAATAAAGTCCAAGAAAAATAAGTATAGAAGTAAAAATAGTTTTTAATATATAAATAAATAAAAATAATAAAGGTACGAAAAATATTGGTTTTTTCCACTTCGGAGAAAGAGTTTGAGCATCTTCTCCATCTTTACTATTTGAGGGTATAATCTCAGGTTCCAATGCCATTACAATAGATTTATAAAAGAAATAATTAATTACATACACATTAACAAATAAAGCATTAAACATGGGGATTTTATAGATGACTGTATATTTGATCTAGCGTAGGTCTATTTATATCATTAGGCGTATCTCCATAACCAATAAATAATAACGCAATAATTTCTTCTTTAGATTGACTTATATTTAATAAATCATAAATTTGAGATGAACTTATAATTTCACCAGTGGACCATTTAGAGCCTACACCATTTGAAGCAAGGGATAACATCAAATTTTGAATAGAACAACTACAGGCAGCATAATCCTCTTTTGCTTGAAATGAATCATTGCTTATTACCTGAGAAGCAAAAATCAAATGAGATGGATTTAGTATTTTTGAAATAACCAATTCTTTGGACCTTACTGATAGTTTACTATTTTGAGTCTTTATATTATAAAATAGTTCTGATAATGTAGACCTCATGTGATCACCTAAACCATAGTATCTCCATGGGAATGTATTTCTATGGCATGGTGCAAAATTAGCAGCTTCAATTGCTTCTAAAATTATATCCTCAGAGACTTTTTTCTTATTAAAATTATGAATTGTTCTGCGGCTTTTAAATAGTCTAATGGAGTCCATAAATCTAATATGACATAATTTCATTATACATAATCCCAGGAAATCAACAATAATCATTGATATTAATACGTAAATATATTTGTTATGATTGGTAATAAAACTTCTATTCATACTTATTAAAAAACTAAAGTATTCACAACATTAATAGAAATATTATTTAGGAAGTTAATGCAATTAATAAATAAGAGTTAATTGAATAATATGTAAAAATATGGAATTTTAAGTCACGTCGTATAATAATTACTGAAAAAGCTTAAAAAGCATCAAGTGAGTTTAATCAGTCTAAAAAATGCTTCTAAAGACTTTGGTATAAAGATTCTATTTGAAGATCTAAATTTAAATATTGAGAAAAAAGACAGATTAGGACTTATCGGACCTAATGGTTCAGGCAAGTCAACACTATTAAAGGTTATAGCAGGAATTGAACCATTAATGGATGGCATAAGAACAGCACAATCCAAATTAAGTATATGTTTAGTGAATCAAAATCAAAACCGAAACACTAATAAAAGTGTATTAGAAGAAGTACTAGATGGTTGTGGCAAAAAAAGGGAGATATTAATACGCTATAAAAACATATCAGAGACTATTGCAAAAGAAGCTACATCAGAAAAACTAATAAAAGAACTTGGCAGGATAAGTGAAATAATGGATAAAGAAGAAGTTTGGACTTTAGAACAACAATGCACAGAAATTATCAATAGGCTAGGAATTAATGATCTTAATAAACCAATAAATGAGCTATCTGGTGGATTTAAAAAAAGAGTTGCACTTGCTTCTGCACTAGTTTCACAACCAGATATACTTCTTCTAGATGAACCAACAAATCATCTAGATGCGCATGCTATAGAATGGCTTCAAAAATGGTTAAAAAACTATCATGGTTCTATAGTATTAGTAACTCATGATAGATATTTTTTAGATATAGTCACTCAGAGAATGTTGGAAGTAAATAATGGTATTACTAAAAAATATAATGGTAATTACAGTCAATATCTGCTATCAAAAATAGAAGAAGAAAAATCAGAGATTGCGTCTAATAATAAATTTAAAAATATACTTAAAAAAGAACTAAAGTGGTTGAAAAAAGGTGTTAAGGCAAGAAGTACAAAACAAAAGGCAAGAATAAAAAGAATAGAAGAAATGAAAAATAACAAGCCTATATTAAAAGAAGAACCTTTAGATATAAAATCTAATACAAAAAGAATAGGTAAAGTAGCAATTGAAATTAATAATTTAACTATCAAATCAATTTCAGATAACAATCAAAAAACATTAATTAATAGTTTTACATACAGTTTCAGGCCTGATGACAGGGTAGGAATCATAGGACCAAATGGAAGTGGTAAGTCAACGATTTTAAATAAAATTTATAATAGAAGTAATATAGACCAAGAAACAATTAAAATAGGAGAAACGGTAAATATTGGTTATTTAGATCAATATACTAATACTCTGAATGAAGAAAAGTACTTAAATAAAAAAGTTATAGAATATATAGAAGAGTCATCATATAATCTGGTTTTAGATAATTGTAAAGTAAGTGCTTCAAAGTTACTTGAAAATTTCCTTTTTTCACCTTCGAAGCAACATGGTAAATTAAAAAATTTATCTGGTGGAGAAAGGAGAAGACTAGCTTTATGCAAGTTACTAATGAGTGGTCCTAATGTATTACTATTAGACGAACCTACGAACGATTTAGACATAAATACACTTAGTATTTTGGAGGACTTTATTCATAAATTTACTGGATGTGTAATAATCGTTTCGCATGACAGATTTTTTCTAGATAGGACAGTAAATCGAATTTTTAATTTTGAAAATAGAAACCTAGTAAGGTATGAAGGAAACTACACCGAATTCTTAAATCAAAAAGAATTAAAAAACAAAAAACTGAGAGGTATTAAACAAATTAATAATACACAGCAAAATAAAAACTTTTTAAAAGAAAAAGAATCAACAGACAATCTAGCTATTAATAATAAAAATAATAAAATAGCAAAAAAAATCAGAAGAAGAACGTTTAAGCAATCTAAGGAATTAGAAGAGATAAATAAAGAGTTACCTAAACTAGAAGAAAAACGTATATTATTAGAATCGATGATTTCTTCATCAAATAGTGATATAACTAAAATAAGTATTGAACTGGCTGCTGTAATTGATATGATCGATAAAGCAGAGACAAGATGGCTTGAATTAAGTGATATGAGCAACTAAGAATTCTGAATATGCTTTATATTAAATTATGTTGGTATCAAGCTTAAATCAGTTTAATCAACAAAAAAGCTCTTGTTTTTACTATTGTTAGCAAAATTTTAATCAAAAATAAATGGCTGGCCCAAAGAGAGATGAAGCCAAATCAATTCTTGCCTATATAAGGCAGGAGCTTAGATACATGGATGAAGACCTAAGAAACGATGGGCTTTTACCAGAATTATCATCACTAAGGTCTGTCTATGAACAATTATCTACGTTACTTGAAATAAGTGATGGACGAAGGAAAAAGAAGGGGAAACCTGAATTCCCTTCTGAGAAAAACAAAAATAAACACAGCTAGAATAACAAGTCCATAATTTAATAAATACCATTTCTATTAGGCGTATAAGATCATTTATCTTGTCAAATAAATTTGCTAAAAAACATACCTATATTTTTATAAATAAATAACATTGAAAATTATTTTCTATTTTGAACTAAAGGTACAGGTAAAGGGTTAATCTATAAATAGTCAAAAAAATAATACAAAAACTAAGCCTTACAGTAAACTACATTCATAGGCTCATGAATAAAAAAGAAAAAAAAGATCACACACTCGAATTTAGTTATCATAAAGACTTTGATTGTTTTTTTTGGGAAGAGGGAAATATGCCATTTAGCGCTATTCAAAGAACTCATTTTTTAAAAGCAAAAAACAAAAAGGAAGAGCTTAATGCGATCATAAAAGAATGGGTAATATAAATAACTTAGAAAAACCTTATTAAATAACAAAGAATAGTGCTACACTCATGAAACACCGTATAATATAAAATGCCAACTTCAAAAATAAGAATAGGTTATTTACCAAGACCAGAAATTCAAGAAATAATAAAAAAACTTTCTGACGAGCAAAATATTAGTCAGTCTAAAATTGTAGGTATACTTGTTGAAGAAGCTTTAGAAGCAAGAGGAATATCAATTCCCTATTTAAAAAATAATCATAAATTGAATAATTCTAATATCAAAATCGATTTAAAGAAAAAAGAACCTTTAATATTAGAAGAAATAAATGAGTTAATATCAGATGAGGGAATTATATACGAGCAAAAAAAGGGTAATAACTACAAAAACAATAATGAGTTAGATAAAATGAAAATACTTGAATCGTTAGATAAAAAAGAAATTGATATTTTAATCAAATTTATTAAAGTTCATGATAAGCTATAATCCGTTTCATTAAGAATATCTTTAAAAGTCAAACAATAGATATTTAAAAATGAATTATTTAAAATTATTCTGAAATAACTTATAAGATATATTAGATAAATAGTATTTGCAACTGAGTTGCAATTAATATTGTCCCAGAAAAAGCAAGTAATCCTGAAAATATAGAGCTATATTTTATTTTAGATATTAGTTGCATCTTTTAAAAAATCCCTGGAATAATTTGACCGGTTGTTGCATAAGCTCCAAATGCAGCAACAAAACCAATCATTGCGGCCCAACCGTTAAATTTTTCTGCTTCAGGAGTCATCGTTTAAACCTTAAAGAATGTAACAGGTGTAAAGTAATATAACACATTTGCAACTAACTGTAAAGTTGGTTCATTTGAATGGAATTCCAAAGATCTTTTAATACGGGAAAACTTAGTTGGAAATTTTCTCTCTTCAATATGGAGGTATGTTTACAAGCCTTAATTAAGCAGTTGATTAGATAAAAATTGAAATCCAAAAAAATTATTTCTATTTCAACTCTTATTCTTCAAGTTTATAGCCTTTATCTAAAAGCTTTTGATATAGAAGCCTCGCCCTAAAAGCTAACATTTGTTCTTCACTGTCTTTCATAAAAACATGAAAGTGGTGCTGATCAAGTTTGTTGCGACTAAATCTAACGAATTCAGACCCACAACTAAGAATCCACTCATCTCTATCTGACATTTTTTGAGTAGGGCCTTTATCCCAAGGACATCTTTCGGGATACTTTTCTCTCTTAGAACCCATTAATTACAAGCCACTAACTATATTATACTTTTCAGGTTTTAATCAGATTAGAAAAATTGATTTCGTTCTGAATCCAGGACAGATTCATAACTATTGCTATACCCAACGAATAATATATATATTGAATCCCTCATGAAAGATGAAAATCTTCTAATCAATTAATAGTATTAATATACTTTTATTTATTAAAATAAATTTTTTAATTAATTAACTAATTTTAAATCCATGAAAGAAGAAAATTCAGATATATCAAGCCTTTTAAAGGATTCACTTAACCAATCTCCTATTGGAGAAACTAAAAATTTTATCTGGCTAACTACTCCAATAGGAATTGCAGCTTTAAATAGAAATAAAAAACAATTAAACCCAATATATGAAGTAGCAATTACTGAAGGTCTTGAAATTTCTATAGATCTTAGCAGAGAAGAAAAGGAATTCCATCAAACAGAGAATGGAATGCTGCTAATATTTTACTCTTAACATTAAATATTTATTAATACACATATTTTACTAACTTCTAGTCGTCTTCCACCATAGAATCAATAACCCATTCATCTTTTATATTTAAAAGTTCGAGTGCTTTATCTTCCCAATCAGAATCAATAGACCAATCGTAAGGGGCCTCAAATGACAGTTCAAGTGATTTGTCATTCTTAATGTATTTTCCTTTTTCAGAGATATTCCTTGAATAATTGTTATTCGGAATAAAATCATTAATATCAACTTGTTTAAAAGAAGAATAACCAAGTTCCAGCAACTCTTTTTCATACTCTAATTTTATCTTTACATTAAAAATATGAGATTCATCCCAATCAGAATAGCGATTGTAGTAAGCATCCCAAGAATTTGACATAAGAAGCAATGAGAATTGTAAAAGATTATTTTTATTCTTTATTATTATAATCTAATACTGTTAAGTGCGATATATAAAATTATCATTCATTAGGGAAATAATTTAAAAATTGAAAGCAGATTATTAAAGTATAAATAACTTAATCAGTTTAATAGTCCGTTTTTCATTAACGACAAAATGGATATAAAACTATTTCTCTCCCCAACGACGACCAATATCAAAGCCCCAATGCTTAGCTAAAAGGACAACCTCTTCATGAGTGCAGCATTGCGAAAGCTTCTCTCTTCTACCGTCAATCTCATTGAGAGAATCAACAAGCTCGTTCAGTTGGGCCACCTTTTGAAGGAAAAGTTGAAGATCTTTCTCAGCCATATGAATAAAGCTTCGAGATTTTACTACTTATATATTGATTGGTATGAAAAATCACCATGAATCACAAAAAATCGTGTAAGGTCATTTGAATCTAAAAAATGTTTTGACTGAATTCGATCAACCAATTCTAATCTACTCTGTAATTGCATTTATATTTGCATATCTTCTCCTTTCAGATGATAGTGAAGATGATGATGATCAAGGAGGAGGGATGATGCAGCCAGTATATCAAGGCATTAAAAGCTAATAATAATAATTAATTGATTATTTAACTAATATAATTTAAATCCCTCAACTATTTATTATGAGAAGATCCAGAATCATTAAACCTACCCTTTATATAATTTTCAGAAGCACCAAAAGTGTTAATCAAAGACATTTGATAAATAGTTTCATGCTGTGATTTATCACTAGGTGAGTCAATATTGTTAAAAAACCAATCGGCAACAGGTTCAATAAAATATTTATTAATATTAATTGAAGTAGTGCGGATAGAAACAAAACCTAAAGTTATCCATTCTGATGATTTATACGTATAGCCAAGCTCGATTTTAATATTAGAGGAGTATAAAGGAATTGGAAGAAAATAATAATTCAGCCTATTACTTATCTCAGTTTCTTTTAATAAATGCAAAGGAATATCTTCATCATCACATTGATAAACCCTAATTGCTAGATAGTATCTAATAAGCTTAGAAGCTCTAACTGGTAAATTAAGCAAAGGTGACCATTCACATTTTATAAAACCATTCTTAACATCAAAAGCCTTGAAGGACTTACAAATAACTGGTTTAGTTCGAATACCATACTTTATCCGGTCATATATTTTGATTAGCTTGGATTTTTTAAGTATTCTTTTTATGAAGCTTTTCACAGATTTATTAGACAATTAATTCTTTCATTATTATTCATAATAAAAATAATTCAATATTTTATGTGCTTTTTAAATTAAAGGTTTATTTTAGTAACAATGATTGCCAACCTATATTTATTGCTTAAAAAAATTGTTTAATATTAATCTGTAGAGATGCAATAAATATTAATTAGTTATTTCTCATTTTAAATTATAGCTACTAGAGAGATAAATAGCTATAATAAAATTAAATTAAAAAAAGTTTAGTAAAGATGAATTACTTGATCGGGATGATGTTATTTATATCAATTATTTTTACTAGTATAGATAAAGTTATAGCGGGAAGTGAATATGATAAGTTAATGAACGAATGGAATTTAAAAATAGAATTAGCCAGTGATTCACTTAAAGAAGCAGAAGCTGCATTAAAGGAAGGAGATGCACTTGAGGGTTGCGTAAAACAAAGAGAAGCTGGCAAGCAGGGCGTTGAAGCTACACAATCATTAATCAAAGCATTTAAATTAAGTGAATCAACACAAGATATTTCTAACCTAGAAGCAGGACTTAATAAATGGAAAGAACTTAGGGATTTTTGTTAAATTTTCAACTAAATTGGATGTATATACTTTTTAATAGTTACTAAAATATTTTCTAAGAATAAAACCACGCTTTAGAGAAAAGCAGATATAATGGAAACAAATACTTAAAGTTCAATGGGGTTGAAAATTGGTGATCTTATACCAAATATAGAGTTATATGATCAAGACGGTCATCTAAGAAAAAGCAAGTTACTGAAAGGTAAACCATTAATATTATTTTTTTATCCTAAGGACGACACACCTGGATGTACAGCAGAAGTATGCGGGTTTAGGGATAAATATGATTTATTTAAAATATTTGGAGCAGAAGTTTGGGGTGTAAGCGGTGACGATCAAAAAAGTCACCAGGCATTTGCAAAAAAAAATAAACTTCCTTTTCCAATATTAAGTGACGGGAATAATAAATTAAGAGTAACCTTTGGAGTACCAAAGGTACTAGGGATTTTAGATGGACGAGTGACTTATATTATTGACCAAAAAGGTATGATTCGTCATATCTTTAATGATTTAATTAATGGACCAGCCCATGTAAATGAAGCACTCAAGGTACTAAATGAAATAGGCCAAAAGTAGTTTAAAACTTAAGGTTATACTTATGAATTTATTTAGTAAATAAAATGAACTATCTATATTATATTTATATATTCTTCGCAATAATATCTATTATTACCACATGGAAACTAGTTGAATACCTTAAGTATTTAATAAACAAGCAAGTAGAGATCCAATTAGATGAGTTTTCCAAGAAAGCAAGGATTCCTAAGAAGCTAAAGAAATTTATTGGAATAAAGATAGTCTTTAAATGAAGAAATTAAATATATAAATAAAATGCATTAATCTTTATTTTTATAACAATAAACCACTCATATTAGATACCAAATAATTTAACATGTAATTTAATTTAAGACATACTTTTAAATAAGAAAAAGAGAACTAATGAAATGAAATTTTAAAATATAGATATTAGCAAAAAACATTTAAAGTAAATGCATGGTAAAATACTTACATAAGTACATATGCTAGTAAATGAATAGGGGCCAAATACTCAATATTGAAATTGAATATATAGTAAAAGATTTATCAAATGGCATTAGAGATTTGCAAACTTTAATATATAATTCAAAAAAACGGAGACTAATATCACATAACTCTCGAAACATATGGGAAGATAAATGCTTAAGGCCAGCAGAAATTATATACAAAAACAAATCAGCAAGTGATACAAAAATTGAATAATATAAAATACCCTGAAAAAACATATACAGTAAAAATACTTAAGAATAGGTGGGAATGTGATTAAAATAAAATGAGTATAATATACAAGTGACCATAGACAAGAAAGTGACCTAATATAATTATCACCGTAAAAAGATGTTAATTTTTAATCTCTTAGTTATATCTCTCTTTCTTATTGGCTTTATAGCTATAGCAGAAACTATTTATTGGACTTCCAAAAAAGAATATTTAGACGCAAAAGCAAAATATCTTAGAACATTGATAGGCTCCAAAAATGACAGTAAAAACCCAAGCAATCCATATTCATCATGCGTATATGAGAAATGGAATTCAGGTCAAATGGATCTAAAAGAAGCAACATTAGCCTGTGGCATGAAAAATCAATATAATTAATTGATCATTAAAATATAATGATATTTATTATAGAGTAACCAATAAATATATAATTACTTATACATAAACCTATAAGTTTATGTATAAGTAATTATATACATTATAGATATTAGCAAATTGCATTTTAGATAAAAAATAGCTTTTATAAGAAAACGAGATAAATTTTAGAAATAGCTTATTATAGATTTAAATGTAAATTCACCATGTCCAAAGAAAAGAGACCTCCTTGGCTCAATTGGCTATATTTAGCTATTTTCTTATATTCAAGCTATTTCTTACTGAACTCATGGCAATCAATTCTTGCGAGATATTAATAATCTAGAGTAATAGTATTCTCTATATAAAGCGATTTAAATTATATTTTTAAAAAGGTGAGGATGATTAAGCTACTGTTGGGGAAGCTTACTTTATTAACTCATCCTCTAATATATTATTAGCAAAAAAATTTAAATTGGCTACAAACTATCAGCAATAAAAAAAGAATAAAATATTAAGATTTTGAGATTGTTATCTTGTTTTATTCCATAGTAAAATAAGTAATAAAGACATTAATAAAATTTCCTTAAAGGTATCAAAGTAATATACAATTAAAAATAATAATATAATGTCAAAGAAATATCCGACTATTTTAGGCAAGAAATCTAAGCTTAAAATTCTATTAAAAATATCTATATAATTAAAAATTTTTCTCATTATATAAAACATAATATTATTATACTGCTATTAATTATTGATAATTTTATACTAATATGATTATATATACTATAAACTCAACATAAAAAATTAAAATAAATTTGTTTTAATTATATCAAGTCAGGAAAATATAATTCTTACCAAAGCTGAAAAAAATTATTAATTTGTTAGATCTATATCAACCCTAAGGAGCCAGCGGTAAAACCTACTGCACAAAAAAATATAAATTCAAGTAAATCCCTACTACAAGTTGGAATTGAATTAAGTGCAACGGAAATTCGTTGAGTCATTTGAACCTTGTACTCACAGGTAAAAAGAAACTAACTGATTTTCTAATAAAGTGCGTGTATTGACTTTAAATGTGGAAATTACTATGCCTATGGAATACGCTTCTTTTCTCAAATTTGGATCTAGATTGAAATCTGTTAATAGGATTAAAATCATACCTTAATAAAAAAAACTAAAGTCATTGATAAGCAGATCTAATAACAGTTCTAAGAAGTTGCAAATCTATATTTACAAAATTGAAGATTCTATAATTCAGAAAATCGACGTTAATATATATATAATTTTATTAGGTGATTTATTCTACAAAAACAAAATTGGCCATAATTTGATCTTGTAAATAAGTTGAAATATATCCAAAAGCATTATTAGGCTTGATATTAACTTATAATTAATTATCAAATTTTATCTTCAAATATGAAAAAATTGCTATACCTAACGATTTTAATGAGTTTACTAACAGCCTGTCCCCAAAAAGAAGGATCTGAAGGTCTAAAAGAAGAAGAAAGCAATTCTCAAATAAAACAAATCGATAAAATTCAAATTAAGGAGCCGTTGAAAAAAATGAGAAAAACTGAATTACAAAAAATCGATGATTGTATTGCTAAACAGAAGAAAAAAAATCTCTCTATAGAAAAATGTATTGAATTACTAAAACAATAAATATACCGCTAAATAAACTTAACAGATAAAGTCTAACGTTTTAATTCTTCTAAAACCCAATTAGGTATGTCTTTCTTATTTTTCATCCATACTAAACAGTAAAGAGCTTCAATAGCTTCAGCCCTTCTAGGTATTTTACAACTATAATATTGATACGATTTTGTTTTACTCATAATAGTTACGTGAGAGCAACTCTAAATTTAAAAATATACTTATACTTTTACATGAAATAGATACTTTGTCATGAGTGAAAAAACTGGAGCATATCCACTTAGTATGATTTCTATGGAAAAAATTATTCTGTGATTTATTTTAGATCTAAAACTTTGTCGAGATATTAGATTTAGGATTTAGAACATTTCCACATAAAAAATAGGAATGATAGGAGATTCAGGAAGATAATAATTAATCTTTGTTTATTAGAAGTGCAAATATTTATCTAATTGCCATGATGTATTTAGTTTAATTTTAATTCATGGGAGCATCCTCCACCTCTCAATTTATTTCTAGCTTAAAAAAAAGTGTTGGACCTGGAATATTGCTTGCTGGAGCATGCATTGGAGGCTCTCACCTGATGTCTTCAACTACCGCTGGTGCGAGGTTTGGTTTTGCACTTATAGGATTAATTCTCATTACAAATCTTGTTAAATATCCCTTTCTACTTGCTGGCACAAGATTTACATCAGTTACAGGTATTTCATTATTAGAAGGCTTTCAATCAAGAAACAAGCTTTATCTTCCTATTTATTTAATAGTTAGTCTAATAACTGGTACCTTAACTATTGCTGCCGTAAGCTTTGTATCTGGTTTATTATTAACAAATATATCTATATTTAGTCAAACTCCTCCAATGGATCTAGCCATTGGAATATTAGCTATAAGTGGATTAATTCTTTTAGTAGGTAAATACAAAGCGCTTGACTATATATCAAAAATTCTAGTGACATTATTAACTTTGTTAACCTTCATAGCAGTAGTCTCAATAATACTAAAAGGACCAGTGAATGATATAAATAGTACATGGCTAAATAGTACTCCAAGTCCTTGGAGTATTGAGAATTTAAGTTTTCTAATCCCTTTGATGGGATGGATGCCTGGACCTGTGGAACTAACAGTATGGCCTTCGCTTTGGTTATTCTCTAATTCAAAAAGATCAAATCATATAGCAACAGTTAAAGAAGCTGAATTTGATTTCAATTTAGGGTACATAATTACAGTTATAACTTCATTATTTTTTGTAATTCTAGGTGCTTATACAATGTACGGAAGTGGAATAAGTATGATAGGTGCTAGTGGTATACAATTTGCTCAGAACCTTATTAATTTATATACAGAGTCAATAGGAAATTGGGCTAAATGGATAATAGTTCCTGCCGCATTTGCTGCGATGTTCAGTACCACAATAACGTGCTTAGATGCATACCCAAGAGGCGTATCTGCTGCTATAGGTTTAATTCAAAAAAAAGATAAAGGTCAGTTATCAAGTATTAAAGAACGTAGAAGACTACAACTTTGGATGACAATTCATATTTTCACATCTTTAATAGCCCTATTAATTGCCAAGGCAGGCGGAATAGGTGTTAAAGACTTTGTTTTTGGTGCAATGACTGGCAGTTTTTTAACTGCTCCTCTTTTTGCCTGGATGGCTATGAGAACATTAAATAGTACTTTAGTTAAACCAGAATATAGGTATAGAAAATCAATGAAATATTTGTCATGGTTTGGAATACTATTCTTATGTGGATTCAGTATATTATTTATTGCTAATAGTTTTATAGGTTTAGGAAAAATAAATTAAGTTCAACAAAAATATGTACATCAACTAGAGGCAGAAGTATAAAAACGTAGTGCAAATTTCCAAAAGTATCTACTTAAATTAAAGAAGATAATAGAAAATAGCAAAGATGTAAATAGCTTTAGGAGGTTAATATTTCCAAGAATCATTTGTGCGGGAACTGTTGTTAAAAAAGCTACTGGAAGAACAAGAGTAAAAAATAATCTTAATGAGGGAGGATATGCTGCAACAGGGTATCTTCCAGATGCTAAAACAGCTCTAAGTACTTCAGTTGCATTCCAAGTTTTAACAAACCATATAGTGGTAGAAGCAATAAGGAACCAAAAAGAGTAAAGAATTATAATTGCACAAAATAATGAAATAATGAATATAGCAATATGATCAAAATGTATTCCATTACTAACCCTATTAGATGACCAAATAATTAAAGAAAACCCTAAACATATCTCTGGCAAACCAGATGGAGAAATAGTTCTTGTAGACAACCAAAATTGACTATCAATAGGTTTGAGAAGAACAAAATCTAAAGTACCTTCCCTTACATAATTGACAATTTCAGAAAGATTAGGTTTTAAAAATGTGTTTGTTATTCCATCTAGTAATGTATAAACACCTTGGACTACTAAAGCAGCTTCCCAGGTCCAATCTCCTATTTTATTACCATGACTAAAAAACAATGAAAGTATAAAAACACTGCCAAGAAGAGTTCCTAACATTGCTATCAATTCGATTAAAAAATTAAATCGATATTCAAGTTGTGCTGATAAAGCAGTAGTCCAGAATAATCTTAATGAAAGTAAATAACGTTTCACATTATGATCCCATTGCTGTATATCTTCTTACTCCAATTTGCCATAAAAACCTAACAATTGGTGTAAGTATTAAAATCCATATTATTTGTATACTGATAATTTTTAAAATATCAACTGGCATTCCTGAAAGAATTCTAGCGGGAAAATTTATTAAATAAGGGAATGGAGTATACAATACAAACTTTAAAATATGACTAGGAAAGGCCGAGAGAGGAACGAGCAATCCTGATAAAAACAAATAAGGAACAAAAATCAATCTTTCCAATGAACTTGCTTTTTCACTCCAAAAGCAAAGAGATGCAATTAAACTTTGTAATAAAAATGCAATAATAAATGCAAAATTAGTAGCGATACAAGCAAATAAAAATCTAGGAAAAGAAGGAATCCAAAATGAACTTGGGTTAAGAGTAAAGAAAATAAAGGCAATCAAGAATGCAAATGGAAATCGAGTCAATTGCTCAGCCAAATGAGATGATACATATCTCCATAGAGGATGAATAGGCTGCAGAAGATATGGGGAGAGTCTTCCTAGTAAGGCATCCTCCTCAAATAAAAATACAACCCATACTACAGAAAATTGACGAACTAAAAAAGCACTTAAAAAATAACGCGACAATTCAATATTAGTAAAACTAAATGTATTTGCTGTATTGCTTTCAGTCCATAAACTTAACATTATAAAGGGCAATATTCCTGATAAAGCCCATAATGCAATTTCAATTCTATATTCAAGCATATTAGCATATTGCGTGGTTAATAATACTTTTATAACTCTAGGAGAAAGACCAAATATTTTCACAAAACCTTACCATTAGAAAAGATATCTCCAATCAATTCATCTATAGGGGGATCCTTAATTTCTAAGTCAACAATTTCAAAATCACTAAGCAATTGATTTACAATAAAGTTAACTTTATTTCTTGAAACTAATAAAGATATAAATCCTTTATTAATTTCTTGAATCTTTCCATATTTAGAAAATGATTCTTTACTAACATCAGATCTTACTTCAAAAATAATTTTCTTATTTGGATTAAGCCTAGATGACAAACTATCCAAGTCACCATCATAAATAATTTGTCCTTCATGAACACATAAAATACGAGGGCATAAAGTTGTAATATCTGCCATATAGTGGCTGGTCAACAAAATAGTTGCATTTGTCCTTTTATTATATTCAGTTAAAAAGCCTCTAACTCTTGATTGTGCATTAACATCTAAACCAAGAGTTGGTTCATCTAAAAAAAGGACTGAAGGACTATGAATTAGCGAAGCTAATAATTCAGCTTTCATTCTTTGGCCTAAAGAGAGTTTCCTGACAGGCCTATAAAGCTCATTTCCTATATCAAGCATTTCTGCAAGTTCGAAAATAATATTTTTGGATTCCATTTCTAAGATTCCATATACTGCTGCATTTACTTGAAATGAATCCATAGGAGGCAAGTCCCATATCAATTGCTGCTTTTGCCCCATAACAAGTGTAATTTCTTTGAGAAAAGCATTTTGTCGTCTCTGTGGTGAAAAACCAGCAACATTAATATAACCATTAGTAGGATGAATTAATCCACATAGCATTTTTAAAATAGTGGTTTTACCTGCACCATTTGCACCTAAAAATCCAACAATTTCTCCAGCTTCAATAGAGAAATTGACCCCTTTTACAGCTTCTACATTATTTGTACTCCTATTGAAAAAATGGCTAAAAGTACCTTTTAACCCTGGCTTCTTATCTGCTACACGGTAGATTTTCGATAAATTCTCAACTTGTATATGTTTAGATTTTCTCACTATTTTACTCCAGGGTGATATTTCAATTCTGCCTATGCATAATTGAATAAAGTGATTCTATAATATTAAATCAAATATATGAAGGGGCGTTATAAGAATCATAGATCCTAAAAGATAGATATAAGACTTAAATTTTAATTTTTTTTCAATCTTATAGAATATATAGTTATAGAATGAATCATCACCTATGAAAAAATTCCCTTACCTAGTTGCAATTGCTATGATTGAAAATGAGAAAGGCATAAGGAGTATGCCTTTAGGAGGGAAATCTATAAAAATTGACTTATCCAATACAAATAAAGTATGGATAGATGCAAAATTAATTTCTCTTGATTTATTAGTAAGGGTTTTACAAAAAAGTGAATCAGGCTTAATCAAAAGCTCAGCAGGCGATGAAAGTCTACTTCTTATAGAAATTGAAATGTCAGTCATGCAAGATATATTGCCAAAGATAAAGGCTGAATGGATAAATTCAGGAGATAAAATCTCATTTATTAAATCATTGAAATTAAATTGTTTTCGAATATGGAAAGTCGTTTATCAAAGATACGAAGGCCTAAAATTTATAGAAATAAGTTAAAAAATCTATTCATTTATTAATTGCAATATGCAATGCCGATACATCAAGACTCCCTAATCCATTATTTATTAGTTTTTCTTCTATTTCCTTCACTTGAGAAGATATAGGCAAAGAAAGTCCAACATTTTCTGATAATTCTAATGCAATCAATAAATCTTTATAATGAAGTGATAGCTTGAAACCTAAAGGATATTCATCCGAAATCATTGATTCTGATCGATTTAAAAGTGCCCACGATGAGGCAGCTCCATTACTTAAAGCATTTATAACTTTGGGAAGAGGAAGCTTTAATCTTTTTCCTAAAGAAATTGCTTCTGCAACTGCTATATATGTTCCAGCAACAAGTACTTGATTAATAGCTTTAACTTCTTGTCCTTTACCTGATTCCCCAAAATAGCAAATACTCGAAGAAATCTTTTTCAAAATAGGTTTAACTGCATTTAATGACTCTTCATTACCTCCTACAAAAATACTTAATAATCCTTTTTCAGCTCCTTCTGTACCTCCTGTAACTGGACAATCTAAATAATTAACACCTTTAGATAGGAGTCGTATATAATTAGAACGAGCTTTACTAGGACTAATTGTTGATAAATCTATAATAATACTATTTGATTTAATACTTGAAAAAACTCCATTTTCTCCAAATAGAACTTCTTCGACTGCTATATCATCACTTACACAAATCATTATAACATTCGAATTTTTAGCTAGTTCTAGTGGAGTAGAAAAACGCATACATTCTTTTAAAAGATCATTTTCTTCTATAAATTTGCTTCTATTATAGATATTTAATAAATAACCTGACTTACAAAGGTTGATTGCAATTTTTGCCCCTATTGCACCTAAACCTATAAAACCTAATCTTTGAGTGAAATTAACCTCATTTTGGCCCATCATTAATCAAAACCGAAGTATGAGAACCTATTTTAAATAGTATTAAAGATTTAAATGCATCAAATTATAGAAAAAAACACCAAGGAAGATAATCCAGCTCAAACAAATGCGATGATACTTGTATCAAACTACTCATAGAAAAGTGACTGTTGATCCAAGAAGAACAAGTGATCCCTCAACTGCTGATCATCATTGGCATCCATTCTTGAGATACCAGAAAGAGTGTAAAGAACAAGGAAAAGAAGTGACCATAAATGATTGGATGCGCTCCACCGGAAAATTAAATGATCTAATCGATTTTGAAAATACAAAAGCAGCTGCTGAAGCAATTAAGAAAGACGATAAAAAAGGTTAAATCGAGATAGAATAATAAAAGGTAAGAAATTAAAAAAATGAATGATCCACTAAATGCAAGTGATCCCAAAGTTGCAAATCATCATTGGTATCCCTTTCTTCGGTATCAAGAAGAATGTAAAGCAAATGGAAATGAAGCAACTGTAGAAGGTTGGATGAGATCAAATGGAAAATTAAATGCTCGCATAGAATTTGAGAAATCCAAAATAGCTGCAGAACAACAAGAAGCAGCTAAGAAAGCAACAGCCCAAACTGCAAATGAAAACAACAATAGTTCTACTTCTTAAATCACAAAGATTAAAATTTTTAAAATATAAATTAAATTAAAAAACATTAAAGAAAATAAAATAAATAGATTTAATGACCTATATATTAAGGCAAAGAGTATCTAACTACTTCTATTAAAGTAGACATTTTATAATAATTTTTATCTATATAAAATTAATATAATTTAAACATAAATCCTTATTAAAGCTTGTTTTAGCGGTAATAATAAGCCAATCAATATTAGAAAAATGCAAACTTATTTAATTACCTGGAAAACACCAGATGCTAAAACTCAATTTGAAGCAGGTAAAGCCTTTGTTAAATGGTTTGACAATAAAGAATTTGAAAATGATCCTAAAGGGTTCAAAAGATTAGGTTGGTGTTCATTAATTCAAAATGGAACAGGAGTTTCGATAGTACAAGCAGAGTCTTTAAAAATTCTATGGGAAGTTTATGGAAAATGGAGAAAACTAGGACTAGACATAGAAATACAGCCTGCAGCAACAATGAATGAAGCTGCTGATTTTTTTAGATAATAATTTCAAAATAGAAAGCTTATTCTATTAGAACAAAAAACTTGAAATTTTAATAGCTATAAAAACTATATAAAATTCATTCCATTAAAGAATATGACACAACTTGTGCTATTTGGTGTGGCCATTAAAAAATTAATTAAATGTTTGTTTTCAAATAATGGATAAATACTTATTCACCCTGATAAAATGGTAAATTATTTTTCGATTAATAAGTAAATATGTCAGAGCCGCAAGCTCTTCATGTTCTATTAGCTCCCGAAGGCCAACTCTGTGGAAATGGGCAATTGAGAGAGTCAATACATGAACGAAGATCTAGAAAGGGAAATGATTATCCCATGTGGTATCTCACTCCAGAAAAAGTAAAAAAATTGAATCTAACTGATGAAAGTGGAGTAGAAGCTGTTATTGCTGAAGATTCTTCTACTATAGCTTGGCTTAAATTAAGATTTGGTGGTAAAAGAACTACAACAAATATAAATAAAGATCAGCTTTGGGAAATTGCTCCTGAGCCTCCTGAACCAGACAAAAGAAGAGATATTGGAATTAAACGAAAAAACGACTTGTAACCTAATTAAGTTAAGATTTACAAGAAGTAAGATCACAATTTAGATAGAATCAATATAAATATCATTTAATCCTCTGAAACCACTTCATAAAATCACTATCCATCATAAGCAAACAGGTAAAACATATACCTTTGAGGTACCAGATGGTGAATATATACTTAGAAATTTCGAATCGAAAGATGAAAATGGCCAAATAATAGGTGAACAATTACCATTCTCTTGTAGAAACGGATGTTGCTCAGAGTGTGCAGTGAAAATAATTTCAGGAAATTTAGATCAAACAGCATGTATTGGGTTATCTCAAGAAATGAGAAATAAAGGCTATGGACTTTTATGCGTTTCAAAAGCTATTGGTCCTCTAGAGTGTGAAACTCAAGATGAGGATGAAGTATACGAATCACAATTTGGAAAATATTTTAAAGGTATAGATACACAAGCAGGTAACCCTTTCGAGATTTAGATTAATAAATAATCTTATTTATCAATCCAGAAATTCAATATATCTTGACCTGTAAAAGCTACTTGCTTGTCATATCTTATTGCTTCTGTTTTCTGCATTGGTAATGCAAATTGTCTAAATATAAGAGTAACAAATCTAGCTAGTTTAACTGGTTTTTTGATTCCCTTTGCTTCTACAAATTGGCGAAAAGCTAGTATTATTTTATTTCTTAAGTCCCAGAATCTTCCATCTTCGAAATCAAAAACCCAAGGGAATGCATTTTTAGAGGTATGGTTAGTCCTTATTATCACTTCTTCATCAAATTCTTTAGGATCAATTCCTAACAATTCATAAAAGTCTCCTCTTTCACATACCGTAAGAGTATGAGTCAAGAAAACACTCCAAAGAAAGAAACGACTAAGTAACTTACCTCTAAATCCAGCTGTAATTCCAGGCCAACAACGCATCATCACAGTGAAGCAATCACCATGTCTATTTTCGTCCTGACACCACGGTTCAAAGAAATCAAATAAAGGAGCAAAAGCCTCTTCAGGATTGGCTTTTAAATGACGATCCATCAAGATATATCTCCAATAACCTATTTTTTCAGAAAGATAAACTGAATAAATAACCCAACTAATTGGGAACCATGTAGCAGCTCTTTTCCCTCCCAAATGAGGTAAGTCAACCTCAATACCTTCAGAAACTAATGCTCTGCTTAAAAAACCAGCATGCCTTGCTTCGTCCCTAGCTAAAAAAGTAAAAAGCTTACTTAATTCTTTATTGCCATTTTTCTTAAGGCGATTTGATATCTCTTTAAATAGTAAAAATCCTGAAAACTCTGATACGACTGATCGTACAAGATAGCTTTCATAAACTTCTTTGTCTTTTTGAGGTAATTCCTTTAACCGGTCTAAACTAGCTTTTCTATCAAAATGTGTACAGTTATAGTCTGCTTTCATCTCATTAAACATTGCCTCAAACTCTTCTCTTGCATCCTCTAGATTAGTTTTTGAGGCCTTATTGAATTCAGTAACATAAAATCTAGGGGTTAATAAATTCTCATTTAAATGAGGTGGTAACTCATTTTTACCTCTTGTATCAACTCTAAGAGAAGGAGTAGAAGCTGTGGCTGTCATTCCATTAATAGATCCGAAGTGAATTCTATGCCCTAAATCGAAAAAAACGGTCAGATTGAGGGATGAATTAATAGATCTTGATTAAGGTCTTAATCGAGCTAGTTCGTTTATTTTGATTTTTAGTCGATCAGATCGATTTATGTTTCTGCGTTAAAAGGCTAGTATATATTTATTACGCACTAATAAAAGGGTTAACCCGTATCTAAATATATTTAATTACTAAAGCTGAATAGTTGCTTGTATTCGTAAGGCTTGAGCTAGTTTTCCTCTTAAGTAAGGAATATGCATGCAATACTTCTGTAATTCTATTCTTTGATTTAAACTTACTTCTTCTCCTAGAGATATTTTTTGTATAATGCATTCAAGTTTCCTTCGGGTTTCAGTAGTTAGAAGACGCATTTCAACCGAATATCCAATATAATAATAACCTAAATAAATTAAATGTAAATATCTTTTTCTTCAGTTAAACTAAGTTATAACGAAATCTTAGATATAATTAAGAAAAATTTTCATCGTGGATCAAAGGCCAAGTAAATTTACAGTTGACGTAGAGACTTCTGATTTGAAGATATGGGAAAAAATACTTTCAATGCTTACACCTAATGAACAAAAACAAGCTGACAAAAGCAAGTCAGAAATAAGAGTTCCATATTTAGGAGCAAAAGAAATTGTAGTCAGAACAAGTGATAATAAGGATATAGCATTTGCCGCTATTTCAGATAGTTACGGGCAGAAAGTTGATTGGAGCGTATATAGAGAGAATTAATCAAATCAATCGCCATAGAACCCTGTATATCCTAATTATTAATAATAGGTTCACAAAATAATTACAACTAGCTAGAACGATAAAACTATAAATGACTTCAAATGCTTTATTTAATGGAATGGAAAATGAAACCTGGCTGTCATGAAAAAAGCGCCTATAAATTTCTCGGAGGAAGAGGAAACTTTCCTGGTGTCAAAATGCTAGGGAGATACCATGCCCCAGGATCCTTAAAAGGTTGGATCATTTTAGAAACTGATAACCCTATAGCTATTTACTCACATGCTGCAGAATGGGGGGAATACCTACAATGGGAAACAACACCTGTTTTTACTGACGATGAAGCTGGACCTGCTATCGCAGAGACCTATTCAAACCCTAAGTAAAAATACGAATCTAGAAACGATAGACCAGGCATTCATTGTTAAAAAATAAACCAAGCAAAAATAAATCACCCTAAACCATGCAATAATCCTTCAACTTTTCTTTAGATTTAATGTCTAAGGGTTATTGGCTAAAGCAAGCAAAAATCGCAAATACTGATCAATTTATTGAATATGTAAAAACTGTTGTACCTTGGCTTAGATCTGTAGGTGGAACAATAATTGCAAAAGATGTTAATCAAAACTCTGATCTGAATGAGTGGGATGGAGGACAGCTTGGAGTAGTAGTTGAATTCGAATCAAAAGACGCCGCTCAAAAAGCCTTTGAGTCGCACGAGTTTCAAAATTATATAAAATTAAGAGGCTTGCAATCAGAATTAAGCCTATCCATAATTGGGTAAATATCGTTAAAAGATCAAAATAAGCATAAATTCAGAAGAGTAATTAGCTAATATAAAATAAACTTCTATATGATTAAAGACTCAAGTAAACTCATTAAAGGTCAGACACTATTAGTTGATATAAACAAAGTAAGAGATAAATTACCTATTAACTTAAGAAAACAAATCGAAGCTAATCCTTACGGTAAATTAGTTGGATACAAAATGGTAGACGCTAATCAATTTGGATTAGCTATAGATTTTGGCAACGGAGCAATCACATGGTTCTTTGAGAATGAACTTAGCGAAATAGACAAAGAAGAGTAACTCAGTCTAAACAGATACAATTTATAGGTATAAAATCCTAGATTTTAGCGTAACTATTAATTTAATTTACAAGTGATGTATATTTTTTAATTGATTACATTGGGACAAAAGAAATGCTTAATATTAGTACAGTTATTAAAAAGTTTAATGGCATACAGTCAAACTCAAGTAGTGGCAGGTGGACTTGCCCATATACCTGTTCTGATATTGCTCTTTAAGATAATGGAGAAAAGAATTTTCAAAGCAAACCAAACATAATTAGTAAACCGATCCAAGAAAAAACCAAGATTACTTGTTATCAATATAATTTTAGTAATTTTACTTAGTTTTGATAATTAGCATTTATAAAAAATCATCTTTGAAACCTAGGAGTAGATTCTTTATGTGAATTTTCGTATATAAAATCCCATAAATACATAATAGTGAAAGGGCATAGAAGCAATCCTATTAAAACTACTAATAGGTATGTCAATGTTTTATGGCAACTAAAACAGTTTTAGCAAATTTCTTAATTTTGGAAAGATAATGCTTTATAGGGTGTAACCTTATAGAGAAAAAGCAAAAATCATTGTTATATCATGTCAACTGATAAGTATTCTTCGACTAAAAGTGAAGAGAACAGAAAAGCAGAAACACAAAAAAAGAAAATTAGCCTTAGTAAAGTACTAATAAAGAGAAATAAACTTAAAAAACAAAATAAGCTTGAAAATGAGTTAACAAAAACACTTTTAGACAAATTGGATAGTGATAAACGAAAGAGATATATCAAAAAACTTATTTACGGCATAAGAATATCTGGCAAAACACAATGAATTAAAAATGATATTTTGCTTTATATCAGGAACATCTGGAAGTGGTAAAACTTATCTTGCCAAGAAATTAGGTAAAAAAATAAAAAGTAGTATTATTTTTCACACAGATGACTATTATAAAGACGACATGTTTACTAAATTCGCAAGTTTAGTAAATAATTCATATTATGATAATATAAATAGTATTCATATAAGCAAATTATATAATGATATTTCAAAAGTAAAAGAGGGGGTTTCAAATATAAATACTAATAAATATAATTTTAAAACAAAAATTTCTGAGAGAATTACAGTAAATATTAATAAAATAAGTGACAGAAGTCTTATAATTGTTGAAGGGATATTTGCTTTTAATATGGCTAGACTTCTTAAGCATAATAATATAATAAATATATTAATATCTGAAAGAAAAGAAATTTGCTACAAGAGAAGGTTAGAGAGAGACATGAAGTTTAGAAAAAGAGACAAAATAGAAGTAACAAGAAGGTTTGAAAAGGGTTGGTATCTTTTCCAAAGAAATCTATTAGAGATAGAAAAGAATATAGAGATATATAAGCTTATTCATCCATCAATTTCTGAATTAGAAAAATTAGTTTTAAAATTCATTAAAACATAAATACTATAAATAAAAAGAAAAATTTCTATAGAAAGGAAAGCTTTTTATTTATAGTAACTAAAATAACTATCAAGATTGTTATAGTTATTTTAATATTAAAGTTATATTATATATCTAGTCTATTTTTTGACCTCTGGAGCATTCATACCCTCATAGTCAGGGCCAACCATTAAACCAACAATTGCAAAGAGTGCAATTGAAGCAATACCAACAATTATGGCTGTTGGGGCTGGAGTACCAAGAAGACTTGCAAAAGATAGAGAAATCATAATGACTAAATATAGCTAGTTATTAATAGCAGAAAAGTATAAAAGGTTTATTGATTACTCTATAAGTTCTTCATACAAGCAATAATAAAATAGCTTTTTATACAAGTACGAATAATCTATGTACTCAAAATATAAAATAAAGCACAATCAAACGTAAATTTAGAGTTTTATCTTCAATTGAAAATTTCAAAAAGAAGTCCAATAAATTTAAATTCAGTTAAATTCTAATTAACTGAAGTCTCATTATATTGATGAAAATTAAAATGTAACCTTGCAAGAAAAATAAATAAATTCGTAAAATTAAAAAAAATTGTACTTTAGTTTGAAATTGTATTCGTGAAATACCTAGTTACAGTGACTCAAGGGAATCAAATTCACTTAGAGCTCTGACATAGCTACTAAAGGGGTAGAAGCTTACCAGAGGGTATTAGAGCATTCACAAAAAAAAGAGGGGCTTTAAGCCCCTCTTTTTGACCTAATGGAAGGTATTTACTACCTATTACCACTATTGGGGTCATTAAATCCATCATAATTAGGACCAACAACAACAGCCATTACTCCGAATAGTGCCATAAATGCGATACCAATAAGAGGAGCTGTTGGAGCAGGGGTGCTTAGAAGCCCAGCGAATGTAAAAGGAAACATGGTCATTAGAAAGACCCCATATAAATAACAGTCAAATCACTAGAAACACAATGTTCTTGTGATTTGTAACATTTTTGCTTATTTCAATAGAAATCTATTACAACATTAAGCTCCATTGGTCAACCAGTACGTAATCGATCCTAATGAAATCTAGAAATCCCGAAAAGGAAAGATAATAAAAATGACAAAAAAGCTTGTTAGAAAATATTATTATATTTATATTCTTTACAAATTAAATCATAATGCAAATAAAAAATTAATTAGATTATTAACTATATTCTCCTGGTATATCATTTTTCTTTAATGTAACTTTTCCAACTTTTTTACCAGAAAAGCGAAGAAGTTCATCTCCTGAAAATACAAATCCATTCTGGGACCCAATTAGGGCAACTTCATCTGCTGTAGAGCAATTAATTACCTTTTTCTTTAACTCTATGTCATTCTGGATTCGATTAAGAAATAGTTTAATTTGAGATAAGGACATTGTTAAGGACTAAAGATTATTAAGTTAATTAGAATATTTGATCATTCGTTCGAGTGATCAAATAAAGAAAATAAATTGATATTCTTAAATTTACTTCCATTCATAAACATTAAACAAAATCTATATACAAAAATTGAAACGGAAAGGACAAACAAAAGTTTTACAATATCGAAAATAGATATGAAATTATCCAAGGTTATAAAAGTTAGTCCTAGCTAATTATATACTACATAAATTAAATGTGTTAAAAGACTGGAGATTAAAGTGAAAAAAAAATCAAGACCGAAAATCTGTGTAGATGAATTTGAAAAAGCATGTGAAAAAGCTCAGCTCTCAGAAAAGGAGCAAAGATTAATAGATCACATCCGTTTTATAGGAGTTTTTAATCAGCCTAGTTTAACGAAAGATCTAAATTTAAAATCTAAACCACCAGTACTCTCAATACTATGTGAAATTTGTAGGAAAATTGGGACATATATGCCTGAACATTTTAATTCAATACGGCAATGGTCGGAATCAGTCAGTGAGCACAACGTTAGATGGGACGGCAATTTAATATGCAGCGTTGCTTTTAATATTGAAGGAGAAAGACTAGATCCTGAGTCAGGTACAACGCAATACCATACATTTGTTGTTCACAAGGAATTATTCCAAGGTCTAGAGTAAAATTGAAAAAATAATATATTAATTTCTGTAATATATTCAAAAATTAATCTCAGTGAAATATAAAATATAAAATAAATATATTAAACAAAATGTTGTGGTTTGAAAGTTTAAATCCATTTAACCAACTTATAGCTTTTGTTACGTTTCTTGGGTTCTTATTTTTTATATTAGTAATTTATTTAGACAATAGTAAAAACTTTGAATTAAAAAGAGACTGGAGAAAGAAAAAGTAATAACTAAAAGCAAAATACTGTTAAGTTACAATTACCCCTGACTAGCAAACTCAAAAAGAGGGTTATCTATACCGAGCTCCTCAGCACGGTATTCAAGATTTTTATTACTTATCTCAATTTCCTTTCTAAACTCAAGGGCTTCTGGGCAATCTTGAGTAGAAGGTGGAATTCCATCAATAACATCAAATATGATGTTTTTTCTGATGTTTTCGTCAAGGACACAAAAATCCATGTCAATGAGCGCGTAATTCAATTAAGTACTAGCTAAATTTAAATAAAAAGTCATCAGTTAAATAACCCCTTAATTGCATAATTCAAAAAGCAATCTCTTGAAACAACCCTTAAAGAGGAGCTTTTCGGAGCTTAAAAAATCGCAGAGAGGATAAACACAGGTCTACTACTTTACATTTCGCAATATAAGCTTTACATTTCTACATGTTTAAATCTCGTTTTAGATTGGAAATGAAAGAAAGTGCACAAGGTACAAAAGATAAGCCCATAATCGCCATAACAATGGGAACTAGTCGACAAGGCTATTCACTTGCGATTAACCTTGCCAAAGGGAATCGTTTCAGGGTAAGGGCTATTACACGGAATCCAAATAGCCAAAAAGCAATTCACTTAAAAAAGTTAAATAATGTAGAAGTTGTTCAAGGTGACTTACTTGATAAGAAAAGCTTAAAAGACGCGTTTAAAGATGTTTACGGAATATTTGGCAATACAACTCCAACCACAGGATGGAAGCCTTTTAAAGGAAGTATGGTTCATGAATATGAATTAGAACAAGGACGTAATTTGATTGATGCTATTAAGTCAACCAAAGAACAAGGTAAATTAGAACATTTTATTTTTAGTTCAATTTGCAAGGCCAAAGACCCATTAAAAGATATTGAGTCACCTAAACATTTTTCTAATAAATGGAAAATTGAAGAATATTTAAATAATGAAGGACTTTTTACCTATTCGACTATTCTTCGACCTGTTAGCTATTTTGAAAACTTTGAGACTAACTTACCTAAAATTAAAATCTCTGAAGGGATTTTCCCCTGTATAGTAAATCCCGATAAACCATGGCAAACAATTGCAGTTGAAGATATAGGGCAATGGGCTAATGCAGCATTTAATAACAGAGAATACTTTATGGGTAAAAGTTTAAATATTGCGGGAGAGGATTTAACAGGAAAAGAAATGTTTAAAATAATTGAAAAACTCAATGCAGACAATAAATTAAAAAAAGTTAAATATACAATAGTTCCAAAATTTTTGATCAGACTGATAGAACATGACATAGCAACAATGGCTAATTGGATAGAAGAAACTGGATATGGTGCAAACTTAATGACAGTAAAAAATTTAGCTAAAAGATTCGGAGTAAATATCACTTCTCTTTCATCTTGGCTTCGCAAAAAAGAAAGTTTAAGTTTCAATAGAAATTTAGACTATTCTCAAATAAAATACGCTAGAAATTAAATAAGAACTATAGTAAATAGATTTATATAATAATATTGCATGGGAAAAGTTATAAGGACATATATTTTCTTCTCAAACGAATGTTTATTTTGAATAAAAATCTAATTGAATTAAAAATGCTATCTAATTTATTTATGAAAGAAAATAAATTAGATTATAAATTATCGAAAATTAGAGTCCATCTTTCTCTATTGATTTTACTAGGGAATTTAACAATCTAATAATTTCTATATCCTCACAATTAGTATCTTCTTTCAATTCTAGACAAGCATCTCTAATCGCCAAGCTTGTAGACCACCATATACCAGTATTTGTCGTGTCATCAAAAGAAAAGTCATCCATATCGTAAGATAAAAATTAATTTCATCAACTTTATTCTTAGATTAAGTAAATTAAAAATAATTTAATAATTTGTGTTTAATTGATTGAATCAAAAGATTTATATAGATAAAATTATTAATCTAAATATTATTATTCTTCTGATTAATTTTTTTATTATTTTGATTTTCATCATTCTCTGGTCTTATCCATTTTTTATTGGAAGGTAGTTTTTTAGTCCATCGTCTATATGCAGCTATAACTAAGGAGCTAAAAACAATTGTCCAAAATATTGGAATTAATAGATCACTATCCATCTAATTTCCGTCTATCTGAGTTATAGTTACACCATCGGTTTCTTGCAACTCGGTAGGAATCTCTAAATCAAATCCTTCTAATAGTTGTTTTAGAAGGACTTTATCTTCTTTAACCTTCCTTTCAGTATTGAAAAGCTTATATCGAGCAAAAATAATTATGACGATTACAAATGATGTAAGAGTAATCGCTACAAGTATTTGAAATGGCCAGAAATTCATTGGATATGACCTTGTCATAAATATAGTTTTCCACCTTTTCGATAAAAATGCACTCCAATTTAATAAAAAGAAGCTTTCTCAGCTAAAAGCAGCAAAAATTTGATTTAATATCGACCTCCTATGAGTGAAAACGAAAAACTTAGCTTTAAATTCAACAAAAATCCTAAATACAGATTAATTGAGTATTTTTATTGATTGTAAATGTTTTTTAATGAGTTAAAAAGATAAAAAGCTTAGGGAGGGGGCATGAACCATATATTCTCAAAAAAAGAGCAGAAGCTTTCAATTTCTTGCAAGGTTATTAAAATAATAGACAATTGTGGGGAAACTGAAAGAGTTTATAAATGTCCTAATGGCGAACTTCACTACATTCCAGAGTCGCTTTTATTCTCATCTGATGTAGCATAGTTAAATTTATAATTTAAAGAATTATCAGATTGTTAATTTAATTAAAAAATATTATTTTTCTAATTTAAAAGATATTCAATCACTTTTGATAAAATATACTAATAATAGTTTCTAAAGAAATGAGCTTTTCAGCGACTTATTTAGGTTCAAGTGGATGGAAGATTATAATGGAGAATAAGTGCATACTTATAGATCCATGGCTTACCGGTGACCTAACTTTTTCACCAGGTCCATGGCTTATAAAAGGACAATTAAAAAATGATATAGAAATTACAGAACAAATAGATCTTTTGCTCCTCACTCAAGGACTAGCTGATCATACTCATCAACCCACATTAGAATCTCTTTCTAAGCAAATCGAAGTGATTGGATCTAAAAGTGCAGCAAAGGTTGCTATTAAGTTGGGATATAAAAATGTAAGTACTCTATTGCCAGGTATGAGTAAAAAATACACAGAAATAAAAGTCACAGCTACAGAAGGTGCAGCAGTTCCTAACATTGAAAATGGTTATATTGTCTGCAGTAAAAATTCATCCTTTTATATTGAGCCACATGGATTTCTAGAAAAAAAACTTCGACCTAATAAAACTACTGCAGTGTTTACTCCTGTTATAAATTTAAATCTGCCAATTGCAGGATCTTTTATAAATGGGAAAAGAGTGTTAAATGAAATAATAGATAAGTTTGAGCCTAAATATATATTTGCTAGCACTACAGGAGGAGATTCAAAGTTCTCAGGGATATTAAATAACTTAATAGAGGTAGATGGAAGTATTGAAGAAGCTAAAAATAACATTCCTAATAATATAAAGTTAATTGACCCTATAGTTGGAAAAACATATAATATAATTTAATTAAATCTCTAAGGATTTATAAAATTATTATTAAAATATTACTTATAATAATGTAGAAAAAATATTAAGCGACAACCATATCATCAGTCCTTGTGTTCCATTCGGTATCTTCTAATAAATCAGAATATCCAGCAGAAATAAATGAATGAACCTTTTGACTGCCCCAATCGGTATCTTCTAAGAGGTCAGAATATTCTTGGGACTTAGCTAGTTGGAAGAACTCCTTAGCAAATGGATGCATAATTAAAAAAGTATACATATTTAAAATGCCTATAAAAAATGATTTGTCAGCTTTAAGTAGTGAAGTTTAAATATTACTTATAAAAATCCAAAAAGAACCCCTCATAAGCTCTAGCAATTTATACCTAGCAATATCGTTCTTCTTTATTTAATTGAATAAGAGCGGAATAACCTTTTTCCTTTTAATAATTTATAAAACTAATTTATCAAAGGCAATCTTAACAAGATCGTTTTCAAATACTTTAATTAAATATGAATTCTTTTTTTCTCCAAAGTCAATTGATTTATAGGGCTTCTCATTAATCAGATGAAGTGCACAGTCCCCTTCAATTCCAATACAAGAGTCGATAATGTTGTTATTTATAATTTTTTCCACATATGGTATTCTTTCAGGCTCTTCATCAAAATGAGGGCAACAGTTAGCATTTACAAAGTTAAGACAACTCATCAAAGATAAACCATCTGCTTTGGAATCGGTAATGCCCTTTTCAAACCAACAAATTGCTCCTGCACTTACTCCTGACATTATCACTCCTTTTTGATAAGCTTTCTTTAAAATCTCATCTAGTCCCCACTCACGCCATATAGCTAACATGCTTCTTGTATTTCCTCCTCCAACATAGACAATATCCTGATCTAAAATACATTTTTCTAAATCAATTGTTCGTTTAAAAAAATCAATATGACTAGGAAAACAATTTAATCTAGAAAAAACCCTATAAAAAGAAAGTTTGTATAAGTCATTATCCCCTGAAGCAGTTGGTATAAAACAAATTCTGGGTTTAGAAGATTTGGAAAGTGATAAAATATATTTTTCTATCTTCATATTTCCCATAGCTCTTCCAAAGCCTCCGCCACCAATTGCCACGATTTGACATTTATCATTCATAGTCAACATGATTATAATTTATCCAAATTAAGCATAAAGAGTTTTACTAATAAAAGGCAATAAGAATGATTATGTTTAGAATATTTGTAATTACTTTTAAAACATTTCTAAAATACATCTAAATATTTAAATGCTCAAATCATTCTTTCACGACTTTCAAATAAAAAATCTTTTTAAAGCGTGGATTGGACCATTTCTATCTTTAAGCGGGTTAATCCTAATAGGAGCAATTGGGTATCGGATAACAGAGGGCTGGGATTGGGGGGATTGTTTTTGGATGGTTTTAATTACGATTAGCACAATCGGTTTTGGTGAAGTAGAACCTTTAAGTTCAGCAGGACGAATAGTTACTGTGTTAATTCTTGGTGGGGGACTTTTTGTAGTTCAATTAACTCTTCAAAGACTTTTACGCTTATCAGAATCTGGTTATTTCTTCAGAATGAAAGAATTACGATGGAGAAGAAAACTTAGAAAAATGAAAGAGCATGTAATTCTTTGCGGTTATGGACGTACTGGGAAAGAAATAGCTTCACAACTGAAATCTGAACAAGTTCAGATATTAATAGTTGAAAATAATTTACATCGAAAAGAGGAGGCTGAAAAAAAAGACCTAAATGTCTTGCTTGCAGATGCGACATTAGATGAAACTCTTCTTAATGCAGGTATAATTAACTGCAAAAGTTTAGTTGCCACACTGTCAAATGATGCGGCAAATCTATATGTAGTACTTAGTGCAAGAGGACTAAATAATAATTGTAGATTAATTGCAAGGGCAGATAGCGAAGAAGCCGCAAATAAACTTAAATTAGCAGGGGCAACAGCTGTTATAAGCCCCTATGTAGCAGCAGGAAGAACCATGGCCGCTACTGCATTGAGGCCAATAGCAGTAGACTTTCTAGACTTATTAGCAGGATCGAAATGTGAAATTGAAGAATTTGAACTTTCCAATAATGAGGAAAAATTCAAAAAACTTAGTATCAGAACTATCTCTGGCTTAAATATAGGTAAAAAAAGTGGTGCAATGATATTGGCAATTAGAGATAATATGGAATTAAAAAGCAATCCTAGCAGTAATGAAAAAATTGAACCTGGTCAAGTATTAATAGCATTAGGTTCAAAACACGAATTATTTAAACTTAGGGAATTACTTAAAGATATTTTAAAAGCCAAAAATGAAAGTAAATATTTTAAATAAAAACATTAAGCAGCTATTTCTACTCCCGATTGAGTTAAAACAGTATTTATACGATGTAGTCGTGATTGTTGGGCTTTCCCAAGTGGTCTCAAAGTATCCAATATAGAAGCATTGCATTTGATCCAATAACTTCCTCTTGAAACTCCTGCAACATCACATACTATTGCAGGAGCAAAACTAGGAAATCTGCTGTAATGGAAGGTATTAAGAGAGTCTAACCAACACTTTTCTAGAAAGTTAAGTTCATCTTCCGATATTTTTTTTGAATAGCAATAATTTTCTATTATTGAAGTCATATTAAAAGGTTTTGACATGGTATTTATATTTTGAATTGAAACCACATAAAATTAACATCATTAAGGAAATACATTCAACAAGCAAATCTAAAGTAATAATAAAGCTGCATAGTACTGCTGAAGAGAATCAGAATATATAATGTTAATCCAGTAAAATTGAACAGAAAATTCAATTAATTAGGTAGACTGAAATTTAGAACTTTTATAAAAAACGAGATTAAAGTAAAAAATAAATAATTTTTACTAAGAAACTACACAAAAATAACAAAAAAATACTATTTTTTTATTAATTTATATTTTGGACAAAAATGCTTAATGCCTTTTTTGCACTTGCTCATTCCGAATTTGGAATTAGTCATTTTACAACTGATTTAATCCTAACAGTATCTGCTGCAATGTTATTTGCATTACCAGCAACGCTTCTAAGACCTCACATGCCCGAGAGTGCTGTAAAAACAAAAATAAATTCCTAACCGATATATTAATAAAAAGGCTACCGCGAACTATTCAAAATTCATACCTTAACTGTATAAAAGTAATGAATTAAATTTATACATAAATATATCAATGGGAATTTATAATTAATACTCAAATAATATTTTAGTTATGGATTACATTAATGAAGATGATTCTAGGCGTGCATTCATATCAGATATAAAAAAATGTTTAGAAATACAATTTAAATATCAATGTCAACATAGTGCGGCAATAAGGGGGCGAAAGCACAAAAGAATGAACTATTTAAACAAAAAAAGATACTTGAAAGCAGGATAGAATTACTACAAAAGAGCAAAAGGTATATAATTTACTATGTAAATGAAATGTAAAAAATAATTAATTAGTCTTCGAGAAGTCTAACTAACTTAATGAAATCATTTTTGAACCTAAGAAGTGTTTTCAAATCAGGAAAACCTTTGTTTTTCAATTGAATTAAAAAGTCAACCTTGATATCAAGAATTTCGTTGTTAGAAGATTGAAAATTCTTCTCTTCATAAATAGATTCTAACTTGGTTAATAGATCTGAATATTTTTTCAATTCACTTTCAGTGGAAAACTTTGTACCATCCTTTGCTTCATATTTACGAGATGGTTTAAGAGCTTTCCAACCAAATATTAATAAAGAAACTGTAGCCAACAAAATAAACAGAAGAATAAAAAGGAGAGTTGTATCCATAATGATTAGTAAATTTCATAACAATAGATGGCAGAACTAAACAAAAGGAAGAAATGAAACAAAGAAAATAAAGTGAAACACTAATCAATATGAATAATTTGCCAAAAAGTATTTTGAATAAAAAAATTACTTTTAATCTATACTTATTGATAAACGTTCAATACAGATTTGATATAACATTACAACCAGATTAAAGAAAAGAATAAATTTTCATAAGAAAATAATAAGATGTAAATTAATTAATTATATGTTATAACAAAATATGTGAGCATATTTAACATATCAAAGCATTGATATGTACTTAAACAAGAAGAAGCCTAACGCATGATTGAATTAACACTATCCGCTTTGTTGAATACAGTCGGTGATAACTTCTGTAAATATCGCAGAGAGGGACACGATAACTATAAATCGCTTTTACTTTCATACAGTGATGCAAGTGAAAAATACGGAGTCAAAGAAGTTCGAGACACTATAAAAGCTTCATCAAATATAAGCTTTGCAGCCGTAGCTGTAGCAATAACCAAATGTCCAAAACTTTTATAAAGGTAATAAATTAATTTCAGCAATTTTGTTAGATAATATATAGCTTTACATAACAAATATCACTTGGATGGATAAAATAATAAACATTATAAATTCTTATTTTAAATAGTATTAGGATAGAAGCGTTGCTAATACATTTGCAACCTTCAAGTGAGGAGATGTACCTTAGGTAAGGCCACATTTAAGGGCAGACTACATCTCCTACAATAATCAACTACTATTTAAAGATAAAAAAGTAATTTCGTGTCACTAAATAGATAATATAAGTTCCAACGAATTATTATCTATTTAGTGAGCAAGGTAAGATTATAAAGTTTAAATACATCAATCAAGGATTAAAAAAGGTATTTATGCTCATGTCCCAGAAGAGATTCGTGAATAGATTTTTATTTCAATGATAAAAAAGATATGGCTGAAGAAACCAAAAATCAAAGTGACTTTGTTTTTAATGCTAGTAAAGTCGATTCATTAGGGATGATTCTAGAAGAAATAGAGAATAAGGCATTAAGTGACGCTAAAAATGAAATTAAAAAAAGAGGCTGTCTTCCTTCCGATAAATCCTATAAGTAAACTCAATACTATAAACTAAAGTTTTTCCACATTTCCACAACTGCATATATTTTTTCTAGGAAGTGCTAATTTTATGCCAAAATTATAAGTGGAAATATAACGTCAGGAGTCAATTGACTGAAAATGTAGTGATATCAATATCATTCGACTGGGTCTCTAAAAATAATTGAAGTTTATTTTTGATGAATCACAGCAAAGATTAATTGAGTTTTGTTAGAAAAAAAGAATAATTGTGGAAAAGTATAAGATGTTACCTAATTCTTTAATCCCATTTATTAAAAGCCTTTTAGAGGAATGTAAATACGGCATGATCGAGTAAAGGAACAAATCCTCGTAATAAAAGCTACTCTTTGATGTTGATTTAAATTCGGATTATCAAATCAAACTGTTTGGGTAATAAATTGTATGATTTTGACTTACGTATGTTTAAGTCATAGTCTTGGTAGTAAGGATAGGAAGTCATAGTTCTTATATAATTCATCAATTAAAAATTGTTGTTCATAAAAGTTCTCGCATAAATTACTAAATATTTAATTCTTATAAATTTTTCCAACAAACCTCTAATTAGCCTATTCTTTTATCAAGGAATTAATAGTAGTTGATAAGTTTTCAAATCTAATAAAAATTATTTATTTATTCTTATCTTTGTCTCAAATTAGTTTACTAATATAGATTAGAGTCTTTACAGCACTTAACCTTAGCACTTATTTTAAATATACAAAAAGTATTAGTCCTGTTTTTAAATGCTGACAAAATACGTTTTAATTATTTCTACTCTTTCCCTCTCCTAAATCTTAAATACAAATTTCTAAAAAAAGAGACTTTAGATAGCTTTTCATCCATAGATAATAACAATTGCAATTTTTTTACAGGAAGAAGATTCTCAACCTCATAAATAAATAAATTTAATAATAGTAAATTTATTTATTTTAAACTGATAATAACTATTAATTGCAGATATATTATTAGATATATGTTTTTATTTATTATTTATGCTTCAATACAATAATCGATTATAGAAATGTAGCATTTGATTCCAAATTTGATGGTTTCACAAAAATAGCGCTTTATATTTGAAAATACTCGCAATCCAAGCAATTATCATTTATATTAATAAATGCAAACGATAAGGCGAAATCTCTTAACGCATTTTGCTAATTACTTGAGGAATCTTTTTTGCATATTTGTAATAAGAAATTCAATGATTTTTGGACTTCTTTACCAGACTCAACCTCATTAGTTTTACAGCCAAAAATTAATGGTGATGAAATAATATTGCAATACAAGTCTGGTGAACTTACCAAGATCAATTCAATAAGAGTAAAACATCTAAATAAAAGTCTTAAATCAGTTCACAATATTCCTAAAAGAATAAACTCATTTATTGTAAAAGAAATAAAAGGGAAGCTATACACAACTGAATTTCATTCCATTAGTCATAAAGATATATCATTACAATCCTTCAAGTATCATAGAAATCTAAGATTCTGTCCTTTTCAAATATTTGATATTAATGGGGAGATTGATTTAGATGAAACAGATACACTTGCACTTCTCAGTAATTGGGGTTTTGATATCCCATCTTCCATGAAAATTCAGGATCCTAAAGACTTCCACAAGTTTTATAAAGATTGGATTAAGGGGAATTTGTTTAACGAATATCCTACAGATGGGATAATATTGAAAATTAATTCAAGAAAATTACACCAAAAAGGATTAACAAGGCATGTTTTAATTCTAGAATAAACTTATATAAGTAAAAGAAATTTTTTATATAAAGACAAAAGAGTATATCGATTAATTCAGTATTGTAGTTTTTGATACATAACGTCACTCGTGACTAAATATAATATTTAAGAGTAAAAGTATAAGTTTTATATGAACAACTTAAGATTTATCAACTTATATTCATCAAAACAATATAATATCAAATATAATAAAAATAATTTAGTCCTTATTTTTACTTAATGCTTTAGGAGTATGGATTTTCAACAGGGATTAATTACTACTATTCATGAATATGGGATTTTCAATGATTCCATATCTCAACTAAGAGATGGATTAAAAAAAAGACCATCAACCATATTGATACCTTGCCTATTTGAGGAGTTTCAAAGACCAGCACTAAAATTAATCCGAGAAGTTTTAAAAGAATTAAATGGACTCAATCAATTAGTTATTGCCTTAGCCGCACAAAATATATCTGAAGTAGAGCAAGCCAAGAGTTTCTTTGATGATTTACCTTTTGATGTTCACATTCAATGGACAAATGGTCCTGGAGTGATTGAGCTTCTAAAAGAACAAGAAAAGAAACATGGTCTAGAACTACTAGTTCCTCCTGGTAAAGGCTGGGCTGTTTGGCAAGGAATAGGTGTTGCCACACAAAACTCAGAAGTTGTTGCATTATTTGATGCAGACATAAAGACTTTTACCAAATCTTATCCAGTAAGGATGCTACAGCCACTTTTGGATCCTTCACTAGGGATCTCATATGTTAAAGCTTTTTATAGCCGTATATCATTAGAAACAAATTCATTGCAAGGACGCGCAACTCGTTTATTTGTTGGACCTCTATTAACTAGTCTTGAAAAGTTATTTGGAGAAAAGCAATACTTAAAATACTTGCAAGCATTTAGATACCCACTTGCAGGAGAATTCGCATTTACTAATACTTTAGCCATGAATCTAAGAATCCCTTGTGACTGGGGGTTAGAAATAGGAATGCTTTCTGAGGTTTATAGGCACGTCAGGACAAGTCGAATCGCTCAGGTTGATCTGGGTCTATTTGACCATAAACATAAATCAATAGGAAATTCTTCTGAAGACGGCCTTCAAAGAATGTGTTCTGAAATTCTTTCAACAGTATTAAGAGGGTTAATGGAACATCAATCAATAACTCTTACACCTTCTCAAATCTCTACTCTTGAGGTTTTATATAGTCGTGTTGGAGAAGATAGAGTTAAACAATTTGGATTAGATTCAGCGATCAATCAATTACCTTATAACCGTCATGAAGAAGAGCTTTCAGTCCAAAAGTTCTCTAGTTTAATTAGACCTTCAGTAAACAAATTCTTGAAAACTCCAATAACAAAACAGTTACCTTCTTGGTCTAGAGTACTGTCATGTGAAGGAAGTATGCAAGAAGAATTAGCTCAGGCAGGTAAGATCAGGTAAGAAAAACAATCATAAAACTAAAATTTAGTAATTCTTCTGCTAAGAATAATTTAAGTTGAAAATCTAGTTTTATAATAAATTCTTAAATTTATACTGAGGCTTGAAGCTCTGATACGCCTTAAACAGAATTTTTAAAATTGAGTATTAGCTACCAGAGACAATGTAGCCAAAGAGGCGCTTATATATAAATGCGAATGTTAAATTTCTCCCCCTGGGTCTGCACAGGGGGTTTTTATTTAGCTATCAATATATAGGTGTAAATACCTTAATACCATGTAAGCAGATCGCGTCCAGGAATGGTTGCATTATGATCTTGTATAAAAATTAACACGTCATCTACGACAAAAATCAAACTTTAAACTAGTTTTTATTCAACGAATTAGTCAAAAAAGAGATCTTTAACGACTATTTAAACTAAAATTTTAATCTATCATAGAAGTTCAATAAGTTAATTAATCTACATTTAAATTAAATTTTAAAGGAGTAACTAAGCTAGTATGCTTATAAATTAAGAGTAAGAATTATAAAGCTATGAAAACAGGGTAATCTCTACTGTATTTTAGATATAGGTATTTAATTCAGTTGACGTGAGCGGTATCTATGGTTTGATTGAATTACTTATAATGAACAAATGATTGCACTTTTATTTTTTATCTTTGCAGGAATAAGTATATGGGTTATATCAGCAGTAATCAGTAAAGGGAAATACCAATTTGAGATTCAAGAAGTGCTTGTTAATATATACGAAGGACTAAAGTATGTAGTATCAGGTATTAAAGATTTAGTAATTCTATTAATAAAAGACTCTATGGATTCAACCAAAAAATTAAACGTTAATATTTCAAAAAATAATGTTATTAATATTCTTAATAAAAAAGATACATCAGAGACAACCGAATCAAAAGCTGCTTGATTAATTATCTGCATTTAATGAATTAGGTATTAATATTAAAACTTATTATTGTTTAAGTAAAATTCACTGTTATAGCGACTTTTTACCAAAATCTATTTATCATCATCACATCCAAAATATTAACATCACGAGAGAATAATGTGAGGTAATTCTAAACAAATATTTTCTGTTTTATCATGAGCGAAGTATTCTAATATTGTATTAATTATTTTATCTAATAAATAAATAACTATAAGATTAACTTAAGACTAAATTAACTATTTCAACAAAGATCTATTTATATAGTTCACAATTACCTCTATTGAAACTGCTGTAAAAAATAAACTTAGTGAAGGTATGAATAGAGGGAACCAAAGTTTCTGAAATATAATATAAGGATAAACATATCCTTTCGAAGATAAAAAAGCACTAATCATAAAGAATAAAGCTCCTAAAATTATTACAAATAGATTCCAAACTAAAAATGTATCTAAACGTTTTTTCCAAGTGCCGTAACCTGTTTCCATAGAATTGATGGTGTCATAAATATTATATCAAATGATCTTAATATTATATAAAATATCAGAGTAAAATATTATTATAGTTGAAATTTGAGTATATTTCTATAAAAATTTGATTGAGATTTCTGTAAAAAGTTCCTGACAAATAGATATTATTCTAAGAAATATAAGGAATTACAATTGACATTTTCAAAAATATTAGCTACTTTGCATAAGATTTAAATAAATTCACAATGACTACTATTAGAGAAAGGATCAATCTACATCTACCTATTGCACTTCAACTATTGAGCACAGCATCATTAATAGTAATAGCAATAAGTGCTATTTGCGGTTCTAAGTCATTAAAAGAATTGGCTGGATCTCATGATATAAAAAGTATAGACACTATTCACCAAAAGCACATGCATAATTAAGTTTTAAATTTTACATAAATATCATGAACACCATTGCCAAAGATGATTGGCAATATATTATAATTTTTCTTTTACTAGTTTTCACATATATATATTCAGATATATTTAACTTAATAAATAAATTAAATTTTTCATACTACTCAGGAGTATTACTAAGTCAACCATATAGAATTCTTACTTCTCATTTTATCCACCACGATTTTTCGCATCTCCTAAGTAACATTTTTGGAATAGTAGTAAGTAGATATTTTCTTAAGGGACTTAATTCTAAAAAAGTATTTACATTTATAATGATAATATTTGTTTTAATACCTTTACAGCCTCTTATTTGTTACATGTTAGATATATATCTGTTTGATAATAAATTATCTATTTCCTATGGCTTTAGTGGAATTATTTTTGGATTAGAAAGCTTCATTTTACTGTCAAGTATTTTGGGTAAAGAAAAGATTTTCAATTACAACATATGCCTTAAAAAAAATAGATCAATTACAAGAACATGTTTAGCAATAATATCGATGGGGTTTATATATTCTCTATTACCAAATATAAGTTTTATTGGTCACTCGACTGGTTTCATTTCAGGAATAATTACTTTCTTATTATAAATATCTAAATATCTTTTACAATATTTATTGCCTTGTAAATAATTCTAAGAATCTATTTTTTTTCTTTTTTTGAATAGATCTAATATTACCTGTAAGAGGGTCAATGCGTTTTTTTATAATTGCAATATCTTCAACGCTTGGGTCTAAATAAGAATCAGGATCGAGTGTAGAAAACCAGTTTTCAAAATTCCAATGTTGTTCAGAATTTTCATCTACATACAAATGAATCACTCCTTCCTCACCTGAAAAAGTATAGTTTCCTGGTGGCATATTATCAAAATCAAACTCTGAATTACTTGGGATAGGTTTAAATAGCATGTTTAATATCATATTTATATATACTGTATATCAAATTTAATCTAATGGTATTAATATACTAATCAATTTTAATTTTATCATATTTTTCATAGTAATCAGTTATTTTCTTGCATTGCTCAATAGTTAACGAAGTAAGAGGAGAGCTAGCAGGTATATCTAAAAGTATACAAATAGCTATCACATCAGAAGGATCTACTTGTAAGGCCTGAGCCAGTTCTCTTATACGTAATTTTGTAGCATGAAATGTCATTAGCTTATTTAAGCTTAAATATCAACTAAATATAAATATTATAATCCCAAATATAATTATAAATAAAATTATAGTAATAACTGCATAAAACAAATATTTTTGAGAGAAATGTAACCAATCATTTTCCATTAATCTTAATAAGAGTAGATAATTAAATTAAGCTATCTGGGAAGAAAGCATTAGATTATTTAGAATTATAACTTTTCTCAAGGCGTAAATCTTGGTTTTAAATAGTATTTTTATTAATATCTTAAACTATTATTTCTAATTCATGGCACACTTTATTTTCGCAATAGCCATTAATATGGGCATTGGAGGATGGATAGCAGCAATAATATCTGCATTGGGATTTGTTATTATGTTTGGAATAGCATCTTCAATGGGTGATTATCAAGGTTTAATTCAAACCACCTTAAATAATGATGCTATTCAGAGAGATAGAAAAAAAGCAAAGAATAGTTGAAAACTTATACGGGCTGACCCAAAAGGTTCAATCTAAAGAAACAAATTTATCAGCAAAATCTATATATTTCTGAGGTTCACAAGTAAGCAAAATAACCTGCATCCCATTTTTAACACCTAATTTAATCATTTGATTTATAGTTAGTATTTTTTCTTGATCGCAATTAGCGAAAGCATCGTCAAAAATTAATGGAAGACAGTCATCGTGGTCTGCCTTTAAAACATCAGCCATAGAAAATCTTAAAGCACCCGCAAGTTGTTCTCTCATCCCACAACTTAATTGATCAAAAGCATATAGTTCTTCACCTCTTTGAATACTTAGGCCACTAAATCCACTATTTTGGTCAAAATTCAATTTTATTGCTGGAAAATTTGTCATTAATGGCATTAAATAATTTCCTATTGATTTAGCTAATGGATCTGTATATCTCATTGATAAATCTGCTTGAGCTTTATTAAAAAGATCTTTTAAAAGTTTATGAGAGTCTGTGAGCCTCTTAAAAGATTGAAATTCGGATTTCAAAAGTTTAACTTTTACCTTAGCTTGTTCAAACACAAAATATGGATCAGAAATACTTATAGTCTCACAATATTTGTTAGTAGCTCCTTTCTCAGCAATTAAATTATCTTTTTTGGCTTCAAGAGACTGTATCTTATTATCTATATCTTTAAGTTCCGATGAAACATCGAAATCAGCTATTGAACAAAACCTATTTTGAAGTGAAAATATATATTTTTCTAATTTGCTACTCTTTAACTTAATTGAGGAAGCCTTTTCAAGTAAAAATTCTTGTTCTCCATTTTCTTTTAACATATTTCGGTAAGTTTCTCTTAGTTTTAATAAATTAGTCTGAAGAGATCTTAAATTTGCTTCTTCTTCTACCTTCTTATTGAAAAGAATCTGACAATTTACCTTAAGCTTATCTATTTCAATCTCAATCTTTTTAAGAGAGAACGATAAATTATTAATATTAATTCTTTCTTGTTCTTTCAGCTCAACCAATTCATTAAGTTTATAGGCCTTCAAATATTTGCTGCTAATATCATTAGCATCATTGTCTAAGGATAAAATTTCGTTATTAATATTAATTAGATTCTGTTCATATTGATGAAGCTGAGCTTTCTTATTAGCGATCTCTTCGTCTGTAATGATTCCTATAGCAGATATTTTATTCTCCAGAGATAATCTATTTTCATAACTCAATTCAGCCGTCTTTATATTCTCAAAACCAAGAGATTTTAATTTAGTCGAGTAAACATGCTCCAAATTCTTATTTTTATTTTTTAGATTGTCAAACTCTTCCGTGCCACCGGGAATGATTACTAATTTAGTATCATCACCAATCTCTATTGCAGACTTTTCAGTAATTTGTATCTGTTGTTCAAGTAAAATTTGATTTCCATTAAGTCTAATTTCCTCTTTCGTTTTTATAACTTTAACTGTGGTTTTAATCATATTGATTCGTGTTTTACAATCTCTTATTTTCTGATTTAAATCTCTTAGGTATTCTAAATCAGGACGTTTAATAACAGGTATTAATGATATTTCAACCTCCAATTTCCTCCTTCTTTCTAATTCATTTACGGATTTCTTAATATCAGACTTTAAGTTAGAGATAATATCCTCGATTCGATTTTGCTCTACTAATATATGAAGTAAATTAAGTTTTTTTTGGTTTTCATTATATTTATCTTTCATTTTTAATTGAACTTCTTTTTTAGAGTCATAAGATGTATTTAAGACTAATTCATTGGCATTTATATCAATAAGATTCTTATTTATTTTTTTTTCGATTACTTCATTCTTTATTATTTCTTCGCTGATTTTATTCATATTTCTCATGACTTTTTCCAAGGCATCATATTCGAAATTAATAGGTAAAAGTTTCTGCTTATTTAAATTTATCTCTGATTGAAGATGATCAAATTCTTTACCTTTATTAAGTATCATTTGTTTCTCTTTTTTAACTTTTGGTATTTCAATATTAAGAAGTGACTCAATGCTCTTATTTATATCTATTAATTCATCAATTGATTTCTCGTATTGATAAATTTTTGAAAGAGAGTCCTCTAAAGTTAATTCAGCTTCCTTAAGTTCTTCACGAATTCTCCAAAAAGGAGAATGTTTCTTTATGCCTCTACTATTAAAATTTTCAGATAAAGCTGAGTCAATCTTTTTTATAACTAATTGATCATTAAATGATTGTTGAATAGCAGCTCCACCTTTTTTCTCTAATTGAAAAATCAAAGATTCAAAATCATAGTATGATTTATCATTCTCTAAAAGATCGTTGCTAGCAATACCTTGCATGACCCAAAGATGAGCCCAACGTCCAGGTAATAAAGAGGTTGCCTTTCGGCTACCAAGTGCTTCTTTAACACCAAGTAAGCTAGATAACAATTCCTCAGCGTGTGGCCCTAAAAGTTGTTCACTGTTGCTTTCTTTAGATAATAAAATTTGACCAGAAGATCCACTAAAAAGCTTTTTTAAATTATAAGTCTCACCTTTTGCCTGAAATTTAAGTTGAATAGTCGGATGTCCTAAAAATATTTTCGATCTAAGCTTTTCAACAGGGTTGCCAGATGCAGTGGCTTTAAGAAATAAGGCTCTATGAAGGGCTTCTATAAAAGTACTTTTTCCTGCTTCATTAGCACCAGATATTAAAGTATAGCCAGGTGAAAATTCTACATTTATATCCCTATGAACCCTCACATTTTTTATTTGACAGTTAATTAATCTCATAGAATCTATACCTTAACTGCGAAACGATATAATTCACATAAAGCCAAGCGCGTAATATTAGCTTCTTCCGATTGATTACTTTCTTCTAAATTCAAACGTTCCTGGAGAAGAGATGCAACTTGAGAAACTAATGGGTCTTCCGCTGATCTCGTGAGTTGTTCAAGTTCTTCTGGTTTAGGTTGTTTTTGACATTCACCTTTTATTCTTAATCTAATTAAATTATTATTTAAATCATTAATCAAAGACTCATAGTATTTGTGAGTGGAAAGACTAAGAGTTCCACTAACTTCAACTCTCAAAAGATCTTTGAATACTCTTCCATCGATTAATTCATCTACTAATCTTCTAAATCTATTAAGGTCATTATCACAATTAAAAGTAAAACTTATATTGTGCCATTGAATTCTTCCGGTATGGAAAGAATTAATTTGTGGTTCTTCGCCTCTGCAAACCTTAACTTCAAGAACTTGGCCACGCTTATTATCTGAACCTTGATCAAAACGATCAGGTTCTGGTGTCCCAGAATACCAAGCCCTTGAAGTTACTTTCTTTAAATTATGCCAATCACCTAAAGCAATATAATCTATTTCATCTTGAGGTAACCTACTAATATTAATCATATTATTTACATTATTATCTTTGCTATTTTCTATAAGATAATCGCGACCAACAAAATCTCTAACAGATCCATGAGCTAAAACAATTCTTGGCTTGTCAATAGATATTGAACTCCAATTAAAATCTCTTAACCATTGCGTCGGGTCAGAATTATCTTTTTTACGCAGAAGTGGACAAGGAAGTATAACAGCCTCTTTAAGTTCTATAGGGTGACGATCTAATAATATTTGAAGATTCGGTGCGATTTTTTGTTGATATTTTTTGAAATAGTCAGAATGCCAAACAGTGCCTAATGCTCCATGGTCATGATTACCAGGTATAACAAAAACTGGAATATCAATGCTGCCAATTAATTCCAAGACTTCAGTAATAATAGAAGGAGATGGAGTTGGAGAGTCAAAAAGATCTCCTGCAACTAAAATGAATTGAACACACTCTTTTACAGCAAGATCATTAATTCGTGCTACTACATTTAATCGTTCTTGACTAAGCTTGAATCTTTTTTGAGTGTCCTTTACTTGTAAAAAAGGCTTACCAATCTGCCAATCAGCTGTATGAATAAAGCTAGCCAAAACTATTCCTACCTAAATCAGGATTTATTTGATCTACATTATCCAACATATATCTCAAAATTTCATAAATTGACACCTAATCAAAATCAATTTACTTAATTCCCTCATAATTGCAATCTACACGTAAGAATTTTGGATTGATATTCAATTAAATAAATAGGATTGGCTTATCTACAATAGATTACTTATATAAAGTAAATTATACAAATTGTATGATTTAATTAGAGTAGCTTGCTATAAGCGATTTAAATTAATTATTTATTGAGTTTGAGTTTCCTTTTCGATTAGGAGGAAACTCCTTATTTGTTGTAATATTGCAGTTAGTAATAATATGATAAAAGCTAATATAGGAATGAAGCCTATCATTTGCTTAGTTGATTCATCTATAGAAAGACCAATCCAGGGATCACTTAGTGAAACAGGAACTAATTCCCTTTTAATAAAAAATTTTTTATTCCATAGAGCCAAGCCTCATTCAACTCAGCACAAAGATGAATCAAATGATTCACAGACTTCCTATATTGTGTTCACTGAACTAGAATAAATAAAAGAATTTATATTCAACCTATATAAAACTCGAATGATTATGCTTCGACTGTTTCATATTTAATTGATAAAAGTGCTATATAAATGAAACTAAATAAGGTATAAAAAACAAAGATAAACAAAGGACTTTAGAGTCTCTTTGAATAGAGTGTAGATTCATTGTATAGCCTCAAACTATATTAAGATAGTATAATTTGATATTTGATTGGATTCAGAAACTAGTAAAATAACATTATAATAAAATAGACATACATATGTTATCTACTAATTTAAATTTTGAATACCTAAGTCCTACTGGTAGTATTGGAATACTAATTACAATACTAGGAATTATTTTTACAATAATGACTATTTTTGTTTTTATTAATATACGCAATGATGAAGATTCTAGTGACGACATTAAACGTAAAAAGGCTGCAAGAGAAGAACAGTTAAAAAAAATCGAGAGATTATACCCTCAAAAAAAATGATAATGACATATATATTTTGTACAGCTTAACTTTTTCGAAGTTAAAAGGCTATATTAAGAATGCCTGTTAAAATCCCATAATATGATTAAAAAAGTTTTATTAACCATATTTATTCCAATAGCAATCATGAAAATAAATGATTTCGTAAAAAGATTTTTTAATTTAAGCTTTAATAAGTCAACAAACATTTTTAGACAATCGCTTGAGCGCTCTTGGCAAAAGAATTTTTCACTCTTTAAAAAGTCTAAAAATTAATAATGGCAATGGTTACATACAATTCTCTACAGGATCTAGAAGCACTTAGATCTGCTCCTTCATTAAATAAACATGAAAAAGAAAGATTAGAAAAAGAAATCAACTTAATTATGAGTAAAGCTGATTGGTTTACGATTGGTATAATGTCTTCGTCCCCAAACGAAGCTGAGAAAGTTATTAGAAGTATAGAAAAATATTTTAACTGGAAAGAAATGACAGTAATTACAAAGCCAAAACACCAACAACCTGTTTACTTAAAAGCCAATCAAAAGACTGGAGATATTCATATAAGAGTTGAGCATGGTCTTGGTGTAGGAATACTTATTAGTTGTCAACACAATAATGATTCAGTTATGGCTGAGACATTAGGGCCCTTACCCTTAGATTTCTTTGGAGTTGTAATTTGAAGTTCTACAGACTGAATCAAACATAGTAACTTAAGGAAAACGTTTAACAACAGAATTAAATTAAAATCAGCATAACAACTATTGCTATAAATGAAATATCTGATAAATTATAAAAAATTAATTCTGAATTGTGAGATTCACAACTTATCTTTCAAACAGCTTGAAAATTGCCGTAAAAACATCAAAAATTCATGAGTTTAGAGATATTGTATTCACGAAATATCACAAAAAAAGCAATCATGACGAAAAAAATTATACTAATGATTTAGAGGTAAATGAAAAATCATTAAAAAACAATATTACCAAATTCCATAAGGATACTTCATTCAGAAATCATATTTTAGACCTAGCAACTGACTTAACGACGGAAGAACAAGATGTTCTTTCTGAAATATCAGCAGAAGTTGAATTTCAGGATACCACTGACAATACCGAGGAAAATACTTTTAACAATATAGAAGCTTTAACATTAGTTGCTGAAGAAAAAGACAGCTGTATTCATACTCTAAAAGAGGAGTCTATAACTATAAAAATAATTGTTGTTAAAGGAATAATAGTAGAAAGAGTTTATAAATCTTCAACTGGAAAGGTATATTCCATTCTTTATTAATTTAACATTTTGACTATAAAAATAAAAATTATATTAGTTGCAAAAAAACCATCAAGCTAAAAAGCTTGATGGTTTTTTTAAAAAATTAATCGATTAAGAGTCGAATTTTGAAAGGTTCGGTCCAGCTATAACACCAACAAGTGCAAAAAGAACCAAAGCTATTGCACCAAAAATTGCTGCAGATAGCTCAAAATGTGGTGCAGTGAATGTAGAGAAGATCAATGAATGCATGAGTAAAAAAAGTTGGTCTTTAATTCCAATAACTAAAACTAGCTATTTAGGGAACTTAAAAGTTGTCAGATTGCCATTTTTAAACTTAATCAGAACTATTTGTACATTATGAGAAATTTCTTAATAATTGTTAAAATATTACTTAATTTTTCAACGATTTGATGAATAAAATATTAACTTTATAATTTTTGGGTAAATTGATCTAGTAAAACTTTTTCCTATCAATTCAATCAGAAATAACTAAAATGTCATTGACAAAAGAAGGAACACTGTATCCATGCACAATGCATACTAATTGTGTTTTGGTTTCATGGGAATTTAATAATTGCAATCAAGCTTTTGAAGATATAATAAATATTGCCACTTCTCTCCCTCGAACCGAAGTCTTAGAAAGGACTAATAATTATTGGCATGGAGTATGTAGGAGTTTAATCTTTAGATTTCCAGATGATTTAGAAATTTTAAATTTGGCAAATAGTGGCATTATACAATTGCGTTCCGCTTCAAGATATGGAGCTTCTGATCTTGGTGTTAACAGTAATAGAATAAAGACAATTTATAGTAAAATTAAATTTTAATATATTACTATAAAGTAAGGTTATACTTAAATTATAAAGTAAATTATATTTCAATATATCTTAAACAAGTATTTCTAATTAAACAGAATATGTTATAAAATAAATTTAATTAGTTATTACATATGAAAAAAACGAAAACTCAGAAAGAAATAGATATGTATTTAGATGAAATTCAAACTCACACTGGAGCAACAAAATTAGATATGGAATCATTTAAGAAGATCTTAGATTTAATTAATGGAGAAAATGAAACCAATTTTCTTAAGTAAGTTAATAGCTAAAGTCAAAAGAAGCAAATAAATTTATTAGCTCAAATTAATATATATTATATTAATATTACTAGAGCATTATGTAAAGAATAGATATAATTATATCTATTCTTTCATTTATTTAGTACAATTTCATATAGATAATCAAACTTTTTCTTGAGTCCTTTTAATTATAGAATTTTCACTTTTATATCCAATTCATAGTACATAAACAAAGAAACCCTAAAAAAGGCTATTGTTAAAAAAACTTCCTAATCCAAAAAGGGATAATGAGTACTAAAACAAAAAATATCAAAGAAGTTTCAATCTCTTTAGATAATTTAACCATAAGTTATAAAGGTTCAGATGCTGTTAGGAATGTATTTTGCGAAATGCCTAAAGGCAAAGTAACGGCATTAATCGGTCCATCTGGTTGTGGAAAATCAACTGTTCTAAGAGCTATAAATAGAATGAACGATCTAATTGAGGACTGCACAATTAAAGGTAGGGTTCTTTTTGAAGGTATAGATTTGTATTCTCCAGAAATAGACCCAGTAGAAGTAAGAAGAAGAATAGGTATGGTTTTTCAACAGCCAAATCCTTTCCCAAAAAGCATCTATGAAAATATAGCTTTTGGAGCAAGAATAAATGGATACAAAGGAGATATGGATGAACTAGTAGAAACCTCCCTTAAAAAAGCGGCTGTATGGGATGAATGTAAGGATAAATTAAATGATAGTGGTTACTCATTATCTGGTGGACAACAACAACGCTTATGTATCGCTAGAACAATAGCGATAGAACCAGATGTAATACTTATGGATGAGCCATGTTCGGCATTAGATCCTATCTCCACATTGAAAATTGAAGAAACAATTCATGAACTTAAGAATAAATATACAATTATTATAGTCACACATAACATGCAACAAGCGTTAAGAATTAGCGATATGACTGCTTTCTTTAATGCCAAAATTAAGGAAGATTCACTTGAAGGAAAAGTCGGATATTTAGTAGAGTATGAGAAAACAAAAAATGTATTCAATTCACCCAAAGAAAAAGCAACAGAAGATTACATTACAGGGAAATTTGGATAGAATATTCCTACAAGTCAAGGCTAATTTAGCATAAGACAAAAACTGTTAAGGTTATACTCATTTCTTAACATGGGGTTAGAAATTAAAGCAATTAGAAATTTAAAGTTATATTGATATAATATATTTATATAAACTTGAACAACAATAAATAATGGGAACGTTATTAAATATTAGTTCATATATTTTATTGATATTTTTAAATTTCAATCAACTAATACCTATTATTTCATCAACTGATTCGGACTTATTGAGATGTGTGAGCTACGAACATTGTGCACAAAGTGAATTCCAAACGAATAATGTTCAGCATTCATTCGATATGATATTAGAGAAATTAAAAACTACTCCTCGAACAAAAATATTAGAAGTTAACGGAAACTATATAAAAGCATCTGCTAAGTCCAAATGGTTAAGGTTTGTAGATAAAATAGAAGTTTTAGCAATAAAAGAAAAAGGTTTAATAGAGATAAAGTCAGAGTCTCAATTAGGCTTTAAGGATATGGGCGTGAATAAGAAAAGAATTGAAATAATTAAATCATACTTAAAAAATTCCTAAAATTATGAATAAATTAAAGCTATTCTTTCTCTATATTCTTGAAATACTTAAAAAATTTATTATATTCAAAATATTTAGCTTTGTATTGTGAAAAATTCATCGCATCCTGGATTTTGGGCACATAAGCCTTTCTGGTGCCAGCCCTGGTCAATTATTCTATTTGGAATAACATTTTTAATTCTGATTTGGAATATCTTTCATAATTTATTGTTTATTTATACTTTTAGTTTTTTTATCATCTGTTGGTGGATATTGTTTCTTCTAATCGCACCAGTATCTTATCAAAAATCATTAGATAAAAATATAAACACTTAAAATTAAGCTGATCCTCAAAATTTACTAAATATTTAATCATGTTATATATTTATTGCGGTTATTAGAATCTTAATTTTTTTTCAAAGGGACAGAAAACCAAACCTTTTCAGTCAATATTTCATCAGCCAACCATTCCTTAAACTCATTTTCAAAAGCATCTTTATCCTTGCCTGTTAAGTGATTAATTCTAGAGAATGCATAATCCAATACGACTTCTAATGATTTCATGGCTTTAGCCTCACGAAAAGTCATAGTGAAATACTAGTTATTATATAAATTTTATATTCATATAAAGCAAAATAAAGAAGTGATTTTAAAAAATTCATAATTTAAATCAACATTTTTCTGGAAATTTCCATTGAATCAATTTTGCATAGGTATAAATATATATACAATTATCTGAAATCCTTAATTGCAACCTAATTTTAATTAATTATTTGGAGACAATACTGGGTCATTGATCTACAATTTATTAAAAAGCTAATTTGATTGCTAATGGATTTGTTTAAGACCTTTACAACTGTTATCATTTGCCTCGGAATAGGATGGGCTTTAAGCAAAGCTCTAATGTTTGGCTTAACACATATATAGACTTTTAATTAACATTAATAACACTATTAATGTTTGTAGATTATTTTATCTCATTAAAATTATCGTAATCATCTATCTCGAATCCTATATTAGGTTCTGAATTTCCATTGCTTTCATCAGATGGAACGATTGTTATTCCAAAAGGATTACTTTCATTTTCTTCGTCTTCGACTATCTCTTTCGGATTAATATCATTTATATCCTCATTCATATCTAGTTCTGTTCTCATAGATGCATCTTTATTCTCAATAACTTGATTTGTCTTTTTTATCAATAGTTTAGAAAGTTTTATAAAATCAAATAATATTGTTTTTTGATTTTCATAAATATCTAATACGACATAGGTGATCTCACTTTTTCTTGAATCATTAGATAAGTAAGTAAATGTTGTCCAACCAGTAAGAACAATAGATAGTATTATTATTGTTGTAATAGAAAGATATGCAGCCCTATATATTTGTTTGATCATAAAAGGGTATATATCATTAATTCAATATAATGATAATGACAACTATAGCAATTTTATTTACGAATTTTAATCAAGTCATGAAGTTATTAAACACATTTAAATCTTAATTGGTTAAACGAAATATAAATTAGATCTAATAGATTTATTCATTCTTTAGGCATAAGAATAGTCAGTCTACCTTATAAAGTTGTTTTGTTCAAAATACTAGTCTATAAATTCAAGATATATATAAATTCAGTTAACTAAAATTTGAAGCATTTTTCTATAATCAGATGATACTTATAATTTATTAATATTTATTTCGATGAAAATTTTTATTGAGTTTGTTCAACTGAATTAATCAGCTTATTATTCTGTTTCCTAAGCTTGTAACCTTGTTCTACAAGTGATAAATATGTTTGGCGGGCCTGAAGTGAATTCAAAGATAGCTTACGTTCTTTATTCTTTTGAATAATAAAAGCACCATTCTCTAACTTACTTCTAGTAAAAGAAACTTTCTCTTTTCCTTTTCCAAGTACCCATGGTTCTTTTAAGTGACTCTGATTAGAATCATCCCAGGGTGCTGAAACCTTTGCTTTCTGCCTAGCAGCCATCAATGCAATATATGAATGATTACTAATTTAAGTATAAATATAGAGAGTTGCAAGTTTTAGATAACTTACTTGCTTAATAAAGCTCTAATTTGCTTTGCATTCAATAAATACCATTATTTTCTAATTTCTTCAATAGGGAGAAAGAAATCATAATGATAGATTTACTAGACCAGAAGATGGTTTTTAAGTATTACCCCAAAATGCATTTAGACTTATAGGCTTTAAGAAGTCAAGTACAGAAGAAAATATTTTCATCAAAACTACCTTAAAATAGTCTCAAACGAGAATAAGCAATTAATTATCCATTTTCATATCAAGGAAAATTAGCTTATATGAAATGCATATCTTAAAAAACATGTCTTTGTAGCCAGTAAACCTAAAACCAGCGAGAGGCTTTGCACCTCTCCAGCCGCTTTGACGGTCTGATTTAGAAGAAAAAAGAAAACCCTTTACTTCGTTTCAGCTGTTGTCGTTGCTGTAGCCTTTCTTGCTTTTCTTGCTCGTCTAGCAGGTCTTCCTGGAGTTGATACAGCAGCAGCTTTAGTTGCTTTAGCTACAGGTTTTTTGGTGGCTGCTTTTTTAGTTGAGGCTTTCTTCGCTGGAGGTTTTTTTGCTGCCACTTTCTTAGGTGCACTTGTACCTTTGCGTGTGCGATGGGAAAGGATTAAAGCCCACTCTTCGGCACTAATGTTCGCTGGTTTGTTGCCATGAACTTCAGACACCTTTGCAGCTTTCTCGATATCTTTAATTAAATTCTTCCAGGAGGCTGCATAACGCTTGTCAGACTGGGACTTTGCACCACTTTCGACCAGTGTTTCTACAACTTGTTGAGCTGTTACCTTTTTACGTCTTCTATTGAAGATTTCTTTTTGTAGAGTTGCGATTAAGGCATCACCTTTAGCACTAACTTTGATTGTGAGTGTAGACATGAATCAAGAATTACCTTTTAACTATATCTAGCACATTGAGGGATAATTAACTACATAAACGATATTTAGGTGACTTCAAATCATACAACTAAATTCCTAAGCAGCCTCTACTTCAAAGAATTTATCTACTCTTCTCCAACCGTCTTCAGTAAGATCAATCCATTTTGCAATAGCTTCAACAGCTGATACCTTTTTTTCACCTATGCATGTAAAAGGAGCACCATTAACAACCTGCCATTTTTGAATTGTTCCAATTACTTTTGTCGTTGAAGGCTTTTTTTGAAACAATAGAAGTGTTTTACCTGCCGAATCGATGAGCCAACCTTCTGGATACATATCCTTCATGCATAGTATAAGGTTATTAGCTAGATCAATGAATAGGAGCAATAGGTTTTTGTACTGATGAATAATTAAAGTCTATTCAATAAAAAGTTACCTTAAAAAGTTCTCTATCAATACGAAATTTACTAAAATAGATGAATATTCAGTCAAGGCCTCATAATAGAAATGAATATATTGAAGTGAATGAATTTCTTAGAGAGAGTTTTTTCCAATTATTTTCTAGCTTGGCGCCAAATTTTCAATTACACCGAAAAAACAAGCAGAATACCATTCTGGCATTTTTACTTTGTAGATGGCTTTATAGGAGCCTTATTTTTCCTTTCTTCTACTAATTCACTTGCTATTGATCCCAACGATGTCTATCCTCTCAACACAGGAATTGACTGGAGTTATTTCTATAGCATTCCATCATTCATGGTATTTATTTCTTTAGCTGTTAGAAGACTGAGAGACATTGGGAAAGAGAACTTATTCTTATGGATATTCTGTGCCTTTATCCCTATATACAATCTTTTCCTCTTCGCTCAGCCTTCTTCTAAAACATCACTGTGATAACTTCTAAGCGAATAGCTACAAAAGATACTAATTATTCCAAAAGAAAAGCTAGTTGCCTTGTCATTACTAGATTTCAATACACAGTCGGAAAGATTTTATAATAATGGAATGATCTCTCAACACTTTTCCCTAGATGGAATGCAAAAAGTCATCTACTTAACTACTTGTTTTGATTAAAACCAAGACTAATTTAAAATTGTAATCTTTAGAGATACGTATTACTAAATCCAAGAAAGCACTTCTTTTAGATCGTCAACTTGTCCTGATTTTGAAAATTAGCATAATGTACCTTTGAATCAACTTTTAAATTCCGTGTTTGCTTAGCTTATTTTACCTACAGCAGACAATACGGTCTTGCTCCTGAAGTTCACGAAAAGATTCTAGAGCCCAAGGTTTATGTTGACGGTATCAAAGCTTAATCTATGAATTTTAGCTCTAAAGACTTTTTTGATGGTTTTGGTACAGCACAACCTCAAGAAATGATCTTTACCCTACGAAATAGGCATACTTCGGAATAGAGACTGACGTGAAGTGTTTTTAAAATTACATTGGATAACTAAATATTCTTATCCTTGACTGAAAGCAGTGGAGGTGCATTTTTTATAGGGCCTTATAGCATTAATTTCAAATTAATAACTCAATATCGTTTTAGTATTATTGCTTCATGATTTCCAGGTGAAGCAAGATCAAGTGGAACATTACATCTGATGATCGATACAAAGAATCTCTTCAAATGCTAATTAGACAAATGAAAAAAGATTAAAAATGGAATTTCATTCTAGATCCATTCCAGCATCAATAGTTACTAAAGTTACTGACTATAATCGAGATTAATTATTAGATAAAAAAGGTAATACTTAAAAAAGAGATATCAATAAAAAAAGATAACAACATTGCTATTGCAAATTCTCTTACATAACAACCTTGAATAGCTATAAATAAAAGGTAGACCAATTTTTATCTCTTCTTTCAAGTCTTGTGGAACAGTTAAGTATCTTATCAAGCAGGCAGGGTTGGCATCATCTAAAAAGAGTCACACCAACCATTTAGCACCTGCCGAACCACCTTGCCGTGTGACCCCAGAAGCATCGACCTGGAAAAACCAGAAGGGGGAGTCAAAGTGAGGCTTCGTTTCCGGACAAGTAGCCGGTATACGTTACCATTCACGACAGCATCCCCAAGTCGAAAGAGAGTCAGATCAGAGCACTAGAAAAGGCCTTCACCAACAAAGCAGTTGCAACCAATTTAAACCACATCGTCAAAATTCATGGGCCATATTGAACGAATTTCTTTTAAAAGCTTAAATGCTTTTTCTCTCCTAATAGATGGCTTCTTATCTTTAAGCAGAAAAGTAACATGACCTAATTTACGACCAGGTCTGTGTTCCACCTTGTTATACCAATGTAATTTTGCACCTTCTATCTTTCGAATCTTTTCTAGTCTTTCCTCTAAAGAAGGACTATCAACCATTGAAAAACCTAATAGATTAACCATTAAAGCCCCTTCATATATAAGTTTTGGAATAGGTGCCTCTAATTCTGCTGCAATACATAATTGTTGATCAAATTGACTACTATTGCATGCATCTATAGAGAAATGCCCGGAGTTGTGCGTTCGTGGTGCAATTTCATTTACAAGCAATCCATCTGCGCCATAAAAAAACTCAATTGCTAAAACACCTATGTAATTCAGTTCAGTCAGTAAAGAAGAGGCAATATTCAAGGCTAAGTTCTCAACTTGATGAGAAACAGTCGCAGGAGCAAGAACCCAATCACAAACCTGCTTATATTGACAAGTTTCAGAAAGAGGAAAAGATCGGATTTTCCCTTCCTGATCTCTACTTAAAACTAATGCAAGCTCTTTATCATAATCAATCCATTTTTCTAAAAACCACTCCTTTGGCTCGTCAACTCTAAAAAATATTTCTAGATCATTAAAGTTTTTTATGATTTTTGTACCCTTGCCGTCATAACCACCTCGACAAGTTTTAGCCATAAAAGGAAATTCCCAACCCTTTGGGATAGTAAAATCTTCTAAGTTATCGCAAGTAATTTCCACCCATTCAGGACTAGGAATTTGAAAATGATTTAATAATCTACGTTGAGAAAGTTTATCTACTAACGACGTCAAGGATTTAAGAGGAGGTAAAAAGTTTATTCCTTCTTTTTCAAGCCGCGACAAACCACGCGTATCTACCCATTCATTTTCAAATGTAACACACTGACAATATTTACCCATCGCTCTAGTACCTTCTAAATTTTCAGGAGCAAATTCAAATAATTTACTAGCATATTTTGCAGCAGGATCTTGCGCAGATAAAGTTTGCACAAATACACCTACATCTCTCTTTTGAGCAGCATCTATAAGCAATTTAGCTAATTGCCCCCCACCTACAACTCCAATCATTTTGTTGATTTCCTGAGAATTAATTAATGAATCATTTGCTCATAAAGAGCTCATTAGAAAATCAAAGATAATTCTTTGATAGTTCTAATGTATATAAGAAATAATATTCTACTATATACAAATCTTAATTAGTATGTGTTTTGACCAGTAAAGATAATCTGAATTTAGTTAAAAAGAAAAGCACAAGAATATTTAACGTAGTGGAAATAAAGTATGCTAATTGAAAGAAAATTTAATTATTATTTTCCGAAACACATCTCACAAGATATAGTTAATGGAATAATAGTTATTCCATTAACTATATGGATACGCTAATCAAATGGTGATTTCGTGAATCAAGGCTCACGTCGAATATTGGTCTCGCTTAAGAACAATCCATATGAGGTTGTGATAGCAAATAATGCATTAAAAGATATTGGGAGTGAACTTATTAAAATTGGAATTAAAGAAAACACAAAAATTCTTGTTGTTACTAATTCAGATGTCGCTAAACCCTATAGCCAAGAATTCATTTCAAAATTAAAAATATCTGGCTTTCTACCCAAACTTTTAATAATAGAAGCAGGTGAAAGTCAAAAGAATCAAAAAACCATAGAAATAATTCATAATGCCGCCTATGAATTCAAATTAGAGCGTGGATCATTAATGATTGCTCTTGGTGGTGGAGTCGTAGGAGATATGACAGGCTTTGCGGCAGCAACTTGGCTTCGAGGAATTCAAATTGTACAAGTTCCTACTACTTTGCTTGCCATGGTTGACGCTTCAATTGGTGGGAAAACAGGCATTAACCATACTGGAGGTAAAAATTTAATTGGTGCTTTTCATCAACCTAAGCTTGTTTTAATAGATCCCTATACATTAAGAACTTTGCCAGAAAGAGAATTCAGAGCTGGAATGGCAGAAGTCATTAAATATGCAGTTATTGGTGATTTTGAACTTTTTAAGTTATTAGAAAAAGCCCCGAATATAGAAAGTCTAAAAGAAATAGAAAATGATCTTCTGGAAGAAATTCTTGAACGTTCAACTACCGCAAAAGCAAAAGTTGTAATTGCAGATGAAAAAGAAAGTGGCCAAAGAGCAATCCTTAATTATGGACATACTTTTGGCCATGTTATTGAAAATCTATGTGGTTATGGGACCTTTCTTCACGGAGAAGCTGTTGCCATTGGAATGATTGCCGCAGGAAAACTTTCTTTAACAAGAAATTATTGGAATATCTCAGATGATTCAAGACAAAAGAATTTAATTAAAAAAGCAGGATTACCTACATCCTGGCCAAAACTTGATTTTTATCAGGTCCTTAGAGTTTTGCAAGGCGACAAAAAAGTAAGAGATGGAAAAATCCGTTTTGTTATTCCAAAAGGTCTTGGTAAAGTTCATTTATTTGACAATGTAAGTGAAAGTGAAATACTAAAATCCTTATCATTAATGAACTAATGTGGAGCTAACAAAAATTTCTTATTTGGAGAATAAAATAAACTATTATCCTGAGATTTATTAAAAAGAATCCAGCGAAAATCCCCTAGTCCTGCAGGATCTACTAATCTCAAAAGAGCTTCTCTTCTTTCAAGAGCAATTGACAACTTGTTAACTGGCAATTTCTGAAGCGAAAACAGTTTCTCGGCTAGACCTAATGCTAATAATGCTTGCCCTTGTCTAGTCTCTCCAACTAAGTCCCATCCATTACTTTGCGCATAGAAAGTTAATGATTCCATGCACAAATGTGCTGTAATATCAGATAGTCCTGGATTATTTAAAATCTGATTACTCGCTTTTTGAGATCTATAAGAAAGCAAAGTGCCTGAAAGTCTAGACTTACTGTAATACCGTCTAGCTTCTAAAGCATAATCAATAATAAGTAAAGGTCCTATTTCCAAAATCTCCGACATATTTCTGAACCAAGAACTTAAATTACAATGCCATTCACTGCTCCAACCATCCGGAAGACCTTCAGTGCTAATTTCCATACCTAAAATATCTTTTGAATTCAACAAGAAATTGGATACTTCTGAAGACAAAGGCATATCAACAAATGATATATAATTCTGATTATTTTCTTTATATAAAGAGACTCCTTGAGTATAAAATTTATGATGTCTATGAACAAATCTTTCAACGGGGAAGGCATCAAGAACTTCATTAGCAATTACAACACCAATAACAGGTGAATTTGCAATTTCATTCAAATTAGACCAACGAATATTAATGGGACCTTGAGAAGTAATATTGTTTTTTTGCACATTTAACATTCCTTTATTTTCTTCTATTAGTATATATTCAACTTTATGAGCTAATTGTGGCGATATTTCATTAATAGCTTTGATTAGAGTAATAGCTAAATCCCCTTCTCCTGGACCAACCTCAACTATTGAAAGTTTTTTATTTCCTATATTGTATCTATCAAGTTGCTCAAGCCATTCAATAACTTGGGTAGCCAATAAATATCCAAAATCAGGACCTAAGGACGGTGATGTACAAAAGTCACCTTTTGTTCCAATTCTTAAATTTCCAGTTCCGTATATTCCATTTTCTGGGTCATTAAGAACCCAGTCCATAAATTTAGAAAAGCTTACAAGTCCATTCTCATTATTGAGAAGCTCCACCAACCAAGAAGGACATTTCGCATCTGATCCATTCATTAGAGAGAATAGTTATGGTTTAAATAACAACATGGGTACCTTTAACAGATTAAAAGCCTTTATCCTGCTTTTACCCTTGATTACTTGCTTATTTTTTGCTGAGCCATCACATGCATTTGATAATCCTGAACTATTGCCCGAGAATCCAACTCCGGTAATTGATCTTGCAAGAACTTTAAGTAAAGATCAAAAGTTGAATTTAGAGAAATCATTAGAAACTTATGAACAAGAAACCGGTTGGAAAATAAGGGTGCTTTCACAGTTTGAGCAAACTCCAGGCCTTTCTGTAAAAAAATTCTGGGATTTAGATGAAAGCAGCCTTCTTTTAGTTGCTGACCCTAGAGGAGGGAATTTACTAAATTTCAACGTTGGAGATGCTTATTTTGCCCTTATGCCGAGGCTATTTTGGGTTGAGCTTCAAACGAGATTTGGAAATCAATTTTATGTAAGAGATCATGGAGAAGATGGTGCAATTCTTGATGCAATAAATGCTGTAACAACTTGTCTAGATAGAGGCGGATGTCAAGTTGTGCCGGGTTTACCTAAAGAACAATTAGTTTGGACATTAATGTCCTCATTGCTTGGTGGATTTATTTCAGGTGTTGCTGCATTTCCTCGGAAAGATGGAGAACTAATTTCCTGGGGATGGTTACTATTACTTTCTCCTCTTTGGATTATGTTATTTGGAGTGTTTGGTATTGCTCCGATAATAACAAGAACCAATGAGATTCTTCCATTATTTAGAAATAGCATAGGATTTATAACTACCTCTATTATTGGTTATTTAATTGCACAATTAATTTCCAAAAAAAGTAACGCTGAAGATGAGTAATCAAACGAATATTATTAAAGAAAATTAAATTTTAATTGTCCAAAAGTCTCTCTTCATATGCCAAAGAAGCATCAGATCTAAACCATCTATGTGAAACATGTTTAAGTTCTTTATCTTTAAATTCAACCCATGAAAAATGAGTTAAATGTTCTCCAGAGGAATCTCTACCTCTTCTAGGGACGCATGCAGCATTCAGATAAGCTGTACCCCAGATATCTTTAGCAAAGGTGCTTCGATATCCAAGATTTCTACGTAACTGATGATGGGTATGGCCAAAAACGACTAGATCTGGTCTCTTTATCTTTCTAATTTTATCTATTGCAATCATAAGATCTTTATCTCCCCAATCAATTGATGGAAGCTTCCAATCCCTCCCACAAGGGCTTGAGGCCTCTGAACCTAATCCAGAAGGCCCAGAATGAGCTAATAAGATTAAAGGAGCATCTTGAGGTACCTTGCTAGCAGCACTAACAATTCTTTGCACTGAAGCCTCAAGAGAAACCTCTCCAAATGCAGCAACGACTTCTGGAGATAAATAATATCCTCCACCTGCGCTAAACGGTCTAGCTCCAACCACTGAAATTTCAGGAAGATTCCACTTACCTAATTTCCAACCACAATCTCTTTGACCTAATAATTTCATCTGAGTCTTTATTAACTCTCCACTATGATCATGTCCTCTATCATGATTTCCAAGTATTACTAAAGTAGGAATTGGAATTTTGATAATTGCTTTCAATATTCCAATATCTCCATCTGACAAATCTCCAACAAATAAGACCCCATCAGGGTTTAGCTTCATCAACAAAGCATGATCATGAGGGAACCATGAACCATGAAGGTCTCCAGCAATAGCGATCCGAAGTACTCTCAGGGGCAAGTTAAAGGAAGCAACCTCTATACTGCCCCAACTTGCTTCAAAAAGAACTGATTTCCGCTGTTTCCGCTTACAAGACGGTTTCACCGGTTCCCTTAAATAGGGAAGATCTAATGAAAGAGATTGCTTTGCTATGCGAAAAAAGAAATGCAATTATTCTTGCTCACTATTACCAAGAAGCCGATATTCAAGATATTGCTGACTTCATTGGAGATTCTCTTGAACTATCAAGAAAAGCAGCAACCACAAATGCCGATGTAATTGTTTTCTGCGGAGTGCATTTCATGGCTGAAACGGCAAAAATTCTATCTCCAGAAAAAAAGGTTCTTATTCCAGATATAGATGCTGGGTGCACACTTGCAGATGACTGTCCTCCCAATGAATTTAAAAAATTCAGAGAAAAAAATCCAGATCACTTTGCTGTAAGTTATATCAACTGTTCTGCAGCTGTTAAGGCTCAAAGTGATCTTATATGTACTAGTAGCAATGCGGTAAATCTAATAAAACAATTACCTGAAAACTTACCTATTTTATTTGCTCCTGATCAAAACCTAGGGAAATGGGTACAACGTCAAAGTGGAAGAAAATTAACTCTTTGGCCTGGGAGTTGCCTAGTTCATGAAACCTTTAGTGAAGAAGCTGTCATAAAATTAAAATTAGAAAATCCACAAGCAAAAATAATTGCACATCCTGAATGCCAATCAAACTTATTAGATCATGCAGACTATATAGGTTCAACAAGTAAATTATTAGATTATTCTCAAAAAAGTGATAGAGATACTTTTATTGTTTTAACTGAGCCTGGAATAATTCATCAAATGCAAATTAAAAATCCACAAAAAACTTATTTAGAAGTGCCAGGAATAGATGGATGCAGCTGCAATGAATGTCCATACATGAGACTTAATACATTGGAAAAAGTATTAAACTGCCTTAGAAAAATGTCACCCGAGTTAAAAATGGATGAGAACATAAGAGCAAAAGCATATAAACCAATAAAAAAAATGTTAGAAATGAGTAGCTAAATTAAAAAGAATTTTTAGTTAGAATTTAATTTTGTTATTTTCTATAAATTAATAATGAAACAAAAAAGTTTATTTATTGTCTTACTAGGAGGAAAAGCCAAGTCAAGCAATATAGAGCTTCATGACATTAGATGGGTTATAGGCAACACAATAAACGATACATACATACAATTAAGGAATGAATGGTTTGGAGAAAAGGCTGGCCTTCACATTGATAGTTACAAGAGGATAGAATATATAGATGGATATAAAATATGTATTAACAAATCCAAAAGCATATCAAAGAAACAAAAACCAAATAAAGATTCTCTATGGTTTGTAAATTTAGGAGGTTACAATCCATTTGAAATGTATGAACAACATAATGCTGGATTATATGTAGCTAAAAATGCCATAGAAGCCAAGATTAAAGCAAAAAAAAATTGGGTAGCATCTCTACAAAACAAGCATAATGATGATTGCGCAAACATAGATAATTGTCATTTAATAGATAAATTAAATGATTGGGTGATAACTCTCAGAAAAGATCCTAAAAACAGAAGTCAACAAATGGTTCCTGATTGGTTTGGCTACAAAAGGATTGATAAAGATATTTAATAAGGTGATAAAGCAAAGTTTAAATTGGCACTACCAGGGATATAAGAATTTATTCTTCTTATCTTAAGTAACTCTTTAACAAGGGCATTCTCCGCCACAATATATTGACTATCATTATTAGTGCCAAGATCTTTATATGAGAATGATGCTCCTAAGGAAGTATCTAGATCTACCTCAATATCTGGAAATATTCCATTTTGATTTATATCTCTACCATTAGGAGTTAAATACTTAGCTACTGTAACGGTTAATCCTGAGCCATCAGCAAGAGATCTCACTGACTGTACTAATCCTTTCCCAAAAGTCTTCTTCCCTACAAGAATTCCTCTTTTATTATCTTGAATAGCTCCTGACAATATTTCACTTGCACTTGCTGAGCCTTCATTAATTAAAACTGCAATGGGGGAGGTTGTTAAAGCTCTTCCTTTTGCTTTTCTGATTTCATTAATACCATCTTTTGTTTTTGTACTTACTATTATTCCTTCATTCAACCATTGACGAGCAATCTCAATACTTGCTTCAAGCAATCCTCCTGGATTACCTCTCAAATCAAGAACATAAGCATTAATTTCTTTTCTCTCTAAAACATTTATTGTTCTTTTCATCTCCTTAACAGAATTCGCATTAAATTGTTTTAAACGAACATATCCAATTTTAAAACCTTCTTCTGTTTTGTTTATATGACTATCCACAGCTTTAATTGAGATTTTTTCGCGTAAAAGATTGACTTTAATTAATTCATTATCACGTCTCAATTCCAAGACAACATTAGTTCCCTTTTTCCCCCTAATTAACTTAACTGCATTATCAATTTTCATACCTTTTGTTAATTCTCCATCTATAGAAATAATCACATCCTTAGGTTTTATCCCAGCATTAAATGCAGGTGTTCCTTCTATAGGAGCTACAACAACGATATCTTTAGTTTCTTTATCTAAAGATATTTGAATCCCAATACCCATCAACTCTCCACTAGTATCTATTATCATTTCATTAAACTCTTTAGGATCTAGAAACCTTGTATATGGATCATTCAAACTTTTAAGCATTCCTCTAATAGCATCATAAGACTCTTCATGATTTTGATATTGGTTAGATAAAAGCGTTTTTCTTTTAACAATCCAAGTATCAATACTATAGTCTCCAGAATAATTCAAATGGTCTCTATAAATTATTTGCCATACTTGATCAATAACCTCTTTAGGACTACTACTTATTAATGTAGAAGTAGATCTAGGAAAAGCTAAAGTTGAAGGTATAAAAAAACTTATAAAAAAAACTGTACTTAAAATACTTTTTTCAATTTTAAAAAATTCAACCTTACTAATAAGATGTTTTTTTCTAGACATAAGCTTTTCCTTAAAAATAGGTTATAAATTGATATTCAAAACTTATGGGTCTACCCATTTACCATCTTCTTTAATTAAGTCTATTAAAGCTTTAACACCTTCATCTTCAGGAACTCTCTTTATTTCATCTCTTCGTCTATACAAAGCAATTGTACCTGTCCCTTTCCCTACATATCCATAATCAGCATCAGCCATCTCACCTGGACCATTTACGATACATCCCATAACAGCAATATCAAGACCGGTTAAATGCTGAGTAGCGTCTCTAACTTTGGCAACTACTTCTTCAAGATTAAATAAAGTACGTCCACAACTAGGACAACTTATATATTCAACCATTGTTTTTCTTAATCCAACTGCTTGCAAAATCGAATAAGCAACAGGAATTTCTTTTTCTGGAGCTTCTGTTAAAGAAACTCTTATCGTATCTCCTATCCCTTCAGACAAAAGAGTAGCTATTCCTGCTGTACTTTTTATGCGACCATAGTCTCCATCTCCTGCTTCAGTGACACCTAGGTGTAATGGATAGTTAAATCCCTCTTTATCCATCGTATCTGCCATCATTCTATAAGCAGCTAGCATCACAGGAGCTCTAGAAGCTTTCATTGAAATTACAATATTATGAAAATCTAAAGAGTCACAAATACGAATGAATTCCATCGCAGATTCAACCATTCCAAAAGGAGTATCGCCATATGCAAACAACATTCTTTCAGCTAAAGATCCATGGTTAACGCCAATTCGAAGGGCTTTATTTTGCTTCTTTAAAGTAGTAACAATTGGTTCAAATTTCTGGAAGATTTTATCTTTTATTGCCTGAATCTCATCTGATTTAAATTCAGTTCTATTAGGGTCTGGTTTTTCAAAAACAAATAATCCTGGATTAATACGTACTTTATCAACATGATTTGCGACTTCTAAAGCTATTTTCATTCCATTGTGATGCACATCAGCAACAAGAGGTACAGCTTGATAAGTATTTTTAAGTCTCTTTTTTATCTCTCCAACTGCTTTTGCGCTTGCGAGAGTTGGGACAGTTAATCTCACCATTTCACAACCTATTTCATGCAAGCTGCGAATAGCAGCGGTTGCACCCTCTATATCCATTGTGTCTTCATTAATCATTGATTGCACCCTTACTGGGTGCTCACTACCCATTGCTATATCTCCCACCATTACAGTACGAGTTTTGCGACGATGAATTTGCGTGCTATATCTTTGAGCTAACGCAGATTCTGTTGGATTTTGAGACAAGATGGCAGTCATAAATTCCTACTCCTTTGTACAGCCATCAATTTCTCCTTTTATATTAATTCGAAAGCATCAAGCTTTTGACGTACCTCATAAAGATCCCCAAGAGTAAGAGCCCTTGGTTTGCCATCTTCTTTTGAAGGATTCCTTAAAAGGTATGAGGGATGAAACATTGGCATAACCATTTTGCCATTAAATTCCACCCAATTCCCCCTAACTTTACTTAACCCCCCCTTTATTCCTAAAAGCGTTTCAACAGCAGTATTTCCTAACAACAAAATAATATTTGGATTAACCAGGTGGATTTGCTGCATTAACCACGGCAAATTCTCAAAAATCTCTTTTTTTGTTGGCCTTCTATTCTCTGGAGGACGAATTTTTATAACATTGCAAAAATAAGCGTCGGTAGAAGGATCTATTCCAACTCTTTTTAAAAATTCATCCAAAAGTCTTCCAGATCTCCCAACAAATGGAACTCCTAACTCTGCTTCATAAGCTCCTGGAGCTTCTCCAATAATCATCAAATTTGCACTGGTATTACCTCTACCGATAACTAATTGAGCATCGAAATCTTGTTCAAGGCAACTGTTGCAATTGATCACTGGAAATAATGAGGCACAGCAAATCTTTCTAATTTTAATTTTTCAAAATTCATTTTTCATTTAAATATGAGACACTATGATTAAAAACGGATTTAAATCAGGATCTAACATCCAAGCTTCTGCTCCAAAAGACTCTAATTTTGGTACTTCTAAAACTTTTGCACCTAAAAGAATCAAACTTTCAGACCACTCAGTTAAAACTTCCAAAAGATCTAAATTAGATTTTCTATGAAAGCAGACAGCCGTATTCATTCCTCTATGAAGAAAAAGCCTATTTTTTGAAGGACAATAAATTTGTATTTTAAATTCATGACTTTTACTTATAACAAAATGAGTTGATGAAATTCCTTCAGAGATACTAGTATCACTTACATTTGAATAAAATTCAGCTAATTCTCTTGGTTTTTGGGATGCAATAATATAACTAATTTCAATTGAATACATGCAAGACTTTTTACAACTAATAAACTTTTTCTAGTACATAAATAGCCAATATGTGATTTTAAAAAGCAGATTAATAAAGAAGTTATTCAAAATGCCACAAAACCAACAGATATCAAAAAGGGCTATAAGCCTCAAACCCTCTTTAACTCTTGAGATTAGTGCTAAAGCAAAGGCTCTTAAAGCCAAAGGTGTAGATATTTGTAGTTTAAGTGCCGGTGAACCAGACTTTGAAACTCCAAGTTTTATTGTTGAGGCTGCCATAAAAGCTTTAAAAGATGGGATAACTCGCTATGGGCCAGCTGCAGGAGACATAGAACTTAGAGAAGCTATCGCATACAAGCAAACCAATATAAATAAAGTAGACACTGACATTAAAAACGTTCTTATAACTAATGGAGGGAAACAAGCTATATACAATTTAATGCAAGTCTTGCTTAACCCTAATGACGAGGTTCTAATTCCAGCTCCGTACTGGTTGAGTTATCCAACAATTACTCAACTTGCTGGGGCTAAGCCAATAATAATAAATTCAAATCCTAAAAACGGTTTCAAAATTGATATCGATGAATTAGAAACAAAAATCACAGAAAGAACTCGTTTATTAATACTTAACTCCCCTGGAAACCCCACAGGAAGAATTATCCCAAAATTAGAGATGGAATATATTGCCTCTTTTTTAAGAAAGCACCCTAAAATACTAGTGTTAAGTGACGAAATTTATGAATACTTAGTAGATGATGGTCTTATTCATTACAACTTAAATAATATTGCACCAGACCTAACAAATCGTATTTTTATAGTTAACGGATTTGCCAAGGCATGGGCAATGACTGGTTGGCGTATTGGATATCTTGTAGGTAATAGTGAAATTATTGAAAAAGCAATTGCCTTACAAAGTCAAAGTACGAGCAATGTTTGTAGTTTTGCTCAAAAAGGTGCTTTAGCAGCAATTACAGCACCTAAAGATTACATCAACGAAATGCTCACAAGTTATAACAAACGAAGAGATATTCTCTCTAGCGAATTAAATAAAATAGATGGGGTGTCATTAATTAAACCTAAAGGTGCTTTTTATGCTTTTCCTGAAATAAGGAAAAATAATCTTGATTCAATAGAATTTTGCAAAATAGCGCTAGACAAAGTAGGTCTTGCTATGGTTCCTGGGTCAGCTTTTGGAGAAGACAATTGTGTTCGATTATCATGTGCCGTTTCTATAGAAACCATCAAAGAGGGACTTGAAAGACTAGAAAACTTACTTAAAATAATTAAATAATTTTTAGAAGTTGTAATTATTTTATTTTCCATGAAGAAGTCAATATCATTTGCTACTTTTATACTATTTATAATATTTTTATGCGTATTTCAACTTCAGAATAGGAGTACTGCTAGAGACAATAGACAAAGTTTAGTTATCAGTGCAATACCAGATCAAAATCCAGAACGATTAAATAGGCTGTATAATATTCTATGTCTAGAGTTAAGTAGACGTCTTCAGGTCTCAGTTGAATACAAACCTGTAATAAATTACCCTGCAGCCGTAACTGCATTCAGAACAGGAGATCTTGATCTCGTTTGGTTTGGCGGACTCACAGGCGTTCAAGCAAGAATACAAAGACCAGGGTCTAAAGTATTAGCTCAAAGAGATATAGATGAGAAATTTCATAGCGTTTTTATAGCTAACAGTGATAGCAAAATTAAAAGCATAAAAACACTTAAAGAACTTAACTCTCTAAAAGGGAAAAGATTCACCTTTGGCTCAGAAAGTTCTACTTCTGGAAGACTTATGCCTCAATACTTTTTAAATAAAGCCAGAGTAAAGTTAACAGATTTCAAAGGAAATAGACCAGGATTCAGTGGAAGTCACGATACAACATTAGCTCTTGTTCAAAGTGGATCATATGAAGCAGGCGTATTAAATGAGCAGGTATGGAAAACACGGTTAAAGGAAGGAGCAGTAAAAGCTTCAAAGGTCAAAGTAATATGGAGAACACCTCCTTACCATGATTATCATTGGTTAGCTCAGCCAAATCTAGATAAACGTTTTGGCTCTGGTTTTACAAATAAGTTACAAAAATCACTTTTAGATTTAAATAAAGAATCAAAAAACGAAAGAGAAATCCTAAAATTATTTGGTGCACAAAAATTTATTAAATCTAGCAATGAAAACTACACTAATATTGAAAAGATTGGTCGTAAGCTAGGAAAAATAAAGTGAGAGAAATACTTGAAATAAAGAATTTAGATCTAAAAGGGAAAAGTAATTATAGATTAAAAAACATTAACTTATCAATTTACCAAGGTGAAAAGATTGCACTCCTTGGAAAAAGTGGAGCTGGTAAAAGTACTCTTATTTCAGTAGCTAATGGAACTATTGTCCCTACGAGAGGAAATGTCAAATGGAAGGGGAAGATCCTGCAACAAAGAACAAAGAGAGAAGCCTCTGCAATAGGGACATTATGGCAAGATTTACGGCTAGTTGAAGAGTTAAATGTTAGTCAAAATATAAATAGCGGTGCACTTGGAAGACATAATCTTTGTTGGGCAATGAAAAATATTATTAGTATTATAGATAGAAAGGAATGTACTGAAATAATAGAATCTTTGGGATTAAAGAAAGAAATATTGAATATGCCAATAAGGAAGATTTCGGGTGGACAAAGACAAAGAGTTGCTATAGCTAGACTTTTAAAGCAAAAAAGTGAATTAATTCTAGCTGATGAGCCATTATGTAATCTTGATCCAAAAACAAGTTCGATAATCTTGAATATTTTACTTAAAAAGCAACATATTGCTTCAATTCCATATCATGACACTATTTTAATGAGCCTTCATCAGCCTGATTTAATAAATCATTTTACAAGAGTAATTGGATTAAAAAATGGTGAGTTAGTTCTAGATGTTGAGTCAAAAAATCTTACCTTATCTGAGATAAATTTGATTTATTGAAATAATGAAGCTCATACAACCTAATCCAATTATTGTTAGTCTTTTTCCTGTCTTAGCATTAATACCTGTTTTCAAAGAAATAACAGAAGGGTTTCATTTAGGTGGAATAGATATCATATTTTCATTTTTTTATGCAGCAATAAAACCCTCGACTGATTTTCAACTACTAAAAAATATTTTTCATGGTATTCAAGTTACTCTGGCAACTGCAATTATCAGTTGGTCAATCAGTACTATAATTGGAACTATTTTAGGTTTTTTAAGCTCGAAGCTTGCATGGAGAAATTCTAATGGTTTTGAATGGATTGCATTGTTAATAAAAAATATCCTTGCGATTCCAAGAGCAATCCATGAAGTCATCTGGGGATTATTACTATTGCAATTAATTGGATTAAATGATTGGGTAGCAATATTAGCAATGATTATTCCATACTCATGTCTTATGGCAAGAGTTGTCTCGGATAAATTAGATAACTTAGACCCTCGTCCCTTAATAGCTCTTAACCAGGCAGGAGTAAAAGGGATATCAGCTGCAATAACTGTTTTAATACCACCAATGATTCCTTTCCTTGAGGGATATAGCGGTTATCGACTAGAATGCGCTATTAGAGGGGCAACTTTGC
>QCJQ01000001.1 GCA_003215935.1 Prochlorococcus sp. AG-409-D09 | reverse complement strand
AATAAATTACAAGCTAAATCAATTATTAATTCAGTTTCTTGTCTAGGAATTAAGACATCCTTATTAATCTCTAATTCAAAATCCCTCCAGTAACTTTTACCAAGAAGATATTGAAGAGGAACATTTTCATATACATATCTCCTCCAAATCTCTTCGAGCTTAGATAAAGACATATCAAGTAATTCATAATGATTCTCATATAACTTTAGATTCTGATTTAAGTTAAAATTGAGGCCTCCTCCAATATCTAGTAACCAATCCAATTCAATTTTCCTTCCTCCCATCTTAAGCATTCTTTTTCTCCAAAGTCTTAAATCTTCTGAACAAACCAATCTATTTTTCATATAAGAATAAAGATATAATTAACTATTTGGTCCTAAACCTAAAGTACTAATTGCATCTAGAATATATTTAGGTGGACAACGCATTACTTTGCTTAACCCTTCATCAGTTTTTTTAACAACTACTAAACTAATTTCAGCCTTTGCAACCTCTTGATTAATATCATTAAAAAAAATTGTTTTCCAATTAAATCTTAATCCTTTACATTGATAAACCCAACTTTTAAGAGTTGCATTATCACCGTGCAATAAGGGCTTTGAATATTTAATATTTAAAGATACTACGGGGATTTCAAATCCTTTCGTCGAAAGATTTGCATATTCCAATCCAACTTGAGAAAGAGCTTTAATTCGCCCTTCTTCCAGCCATTGCAAATAAGCACCGTGCCACATAACACCTGCATGATCAGTATGTTGAGGCAAAACAACCTTCTCTAATACCCAAGGATTTTTATCACTCAAAACAACTAGTAAGCCTTAATGCAGAATGTTTTGGTAAAGACAGTATAGAAGCTCAAAAGAAATCAACACAAAGAAAACCTATGGTATTGATTTTTTCTATCAATACCATAGGTTTTCTTTGAAAATACTTTCAACTATTTTTGAGGCCCAATTCTCCCTTTACCAGAAGTAGAGAAAAAGCTGGAATTCTCGCCCTCAGCTGTTGATAAATAAAGTCCTATAAGAAAAATCGTAGGGACAAGAACGAAAAGAAGGCTTGCTGCTGCACCGAAATTTGTCGTTTCCATGAACTCAGTTGGTTAGAAATGAAAGGGTACTACTTTTAAAGAGACTATAAATCTGAATTCTCCAACTGCTTTACATAATTCACAAGACTCTGAGATTTTGTAATCACTTAGATAGACAAAGATACAAATTCTGCAACCAGAAGGGATATATCATCGAAAAATTTCAAAGGCATTGGGCCTAAAAAACCAAAAAATTTCGCTTTTTTGATAAAAAACCAAAATTCAGCTTAATCATTATCTTAAATCTTTTTTTTTTAATTTTTCCGATTGACCATTGCTAAACATTAGTAATAGCAATGATTTAAGAGGGACAGTATTGAGAAAAAAACCATAAAAATTCAAAAAATTTGAATCAAAGAGTGTCAATAGTCATTTCAGCTAGCTACAACCTTCGCCTTAAGTCAAGGTAGACCATTTACGATCATGCGGTCTGGCTGCATTAAGCAGCTTCGTTAACAAGAAACCTGACCCATGGGATTGCCCTGGTATCGGGTGCACACAGTCGTAATCAACGACCCAGGCCGACTCTTGGCCGTGCACCTCATGCATACAGCTTTGTTAGCCGGCTGGGCCGGCTCCATGGCCCTTTATGAATTGGCCATTTTCGATCCAACGGATCCAGTCTTGAACCCAATGTGGCGTCAAGGCATGTATGTCATGCCCTTCATGTCTCGCCTAGGCGTTACAAGTAGTTGGAGTGGCTGGGATATAACCGGTGGTGTCGGATCATTTGATTTTGATGCACTAGATTTTTGGGGCAAAGCTCTTCCGTTTTCTACGTTTGAAGGGGTTGCCTTAGCACACATTGTCTTTAGTGGCTTAATGATATTGGCTGCTATTTGGCACTGGACATACTGGGATCTTGAGCTTTGGGAAGATTCAAGAACAGGTGAACCTGCTCTTGATCTTCCAAGAATCTTTGGTATCCACCTACTACTTGCAGGTATTGTTTGCTTCGGTTTTGGAGCTTTCCACTGCGCGTCAGTCGGCATTTGGGTATCAGATCCATATGGACTAAATGGTCATGTTGAAGCTGTTGCACCTGTTTGGGGTGCTGCAGGATTCAACCCATTTAATCCTGGAGGAATAGTTGCCAACCACATTGGAGCAGGCTTATTAGGAATTATTGGTGGTGTTTTTCATATCACTAACCGTCCTGGTGAAAGGCTTTATAGAGCTTTAAAACTAGGGAGTCTTGAAGGAGTACTAGCAAGTGCACTAGCTGCGGTTCTCTTTGTCTCCTTTGTTGTATCAGGAACAATGTGGTATGGATCAGCTACAACCCCAGTTGAACTATTTGGACCAACTCGTTACCAATGGGATTCTGGTTATTACAAAGCAGAAATAAATAGAAGAGTTCAAGAAGCCATTGATGGAGGTGCTTCAAAAGCAGATGCTTATGCAGCAATTCCTGAAAAACTTGCTTTTTATGACTATGTAGGTAATAGCCCTGCAAAGGGTGGCCTATTCAGAGTAGGTGCGATGGTTAATGGAGATGGAGTTCCTACTGGCTGGCAGGGACACATTTCCTTTACAGATAAAGAAGGAAATGAATTAGAAGTAAGACGAATTCCTAACTTCTTTGAAAACTTCCCTGTAATTCTTGAAGATAAAGATGGCAACGTAAAGGCTGACATCCCATTCCGTAGAGCGGAAGCTAAGTATTCAGTTGAACAAACTGGTGTTACTGCAACTGTCTATGGTGGGGAATTAAATGGTCAGACCTTTAGTGATCCAGTAATTGTTAAGCGTTTAGCCCGTAAAGCTCAACTTGGTGAAGCTTTTAAATTCGATAGAGATCGCTACAAGTCTGATGGTGTATTTAGAAGCACCCCAAGAGCATGGTTCACTTATGCCCACCTTTGCTTTGGTTTGCTTTATCTCTTCGGTCACTGGTGGCACGCGGCAAGGACACTATTTGGGGATAGATTCTCTGGTATAGATCCTGAAATTGGTGATCAGGTTGAGTTTGGTCTCTTCAAGAAACTTGGAGATTCAACCACTCGCCGAATCCCTGGCCAAACCTAAACTTTAGGAACTTTACCCTTTACCGAGAACCTAGATGGAAGCCTTCTCCTACGTACTCATCCTCACTTTGGCAATTGTCACATTATTCTTCGCGGTCGCTTTTCGTGATCCACCGAAGTATGACAAATAGACAAATAATTTAAAAGCCAATAAAAAAGGTCCTGTATTTAATCAGGGCCTTTTTTATTGCAAAATAATCAGATTTTTGAAATCAAAAATATAATTGATATTAAATGGAATAAATAGGTCAACATCCACAATAATCAGTTTTCTCTTAAACAAACCCTTCTCAGAAGCCAAATAAATGTATACAGTTAGTTTATACATTTAATACTTCTGGGCACATGCAATGCCCCTCATGTCAAAATACGGATAGCAGGGTACTTGAGTCTCGTTCTGCAGACTCTGGAAAAAGTGTTCGTAGAAGAAGGGAGTGCTTGAATTGCAACTTCCGTTTTACTACTTATGAACGGGTAGAAACAATTTCAATCAATGTATTAAAACGCAATGGTTCCCGTGAAACATTTAATAGAAACAAAATCATTAATGGTATTTCGAAAGCATCTCAAAAAACCGTTCTTACTGCAGAGAAAATAGAATTGTTAACTGACAATATAGAAGCGAAGCTTCAACAAAGAAACAAAAAAGAAATAAATAGCTCAGAAATAGGTGAAATGGTTTTAGCTCAACTTCAAAAAAGAAATGAAGTGGCTTATATCCGATTTGCTTCTGTATATAGAGAGTTTCATGGAATCAATGATTTTGTTGCAACATTAAAAGCATTGGAACCATCAAACAAAGAGCAACTAGCAACAGTTTTGTAAAACAGTGAGATGGCTATGTAGAGTAACTAACCGATTAACTATGGTTGGCGGGCCATTTTAATTTCCTTTCACACTGTTTAAAAACAGACCGTCTTACCCCCATGTCAGAAAATCTTACAGAGACTGTTCAAGAAGGACCTTCAGATAAAAAGGATGAAACTGAACAGACTGTTGATTCATTACATGCAAGTTCTAATGATGAGAATTCCTCTATAGCTGAAGAAGAAGAAACAATTCCCAAAGAAGTACCAACGGCCGATGACCCAACTAGCAGGGTTAACAAAAATGATCTTGAAACAGCTGGTTTCACTCTTGAAGAGTTTGCTTCTTTATTAGGGAAGTATGACTACAACTTCAAGCCAGGAGATATTGTTAATGGCACTGTTTTTGCTCTTGAATCTAAAGGAGCAATGATTGATATAGGTGCAAAAACTGCTGCCTTTATGCCTATGCAGGAAGTTTCAATTAATAGAGTAGAAGGTTTAAGTGATGTACTTCAACCTTCAGAAGTTAGAGAGTTTTTCATAATGAGTGAGGAAAATGAAGATGGCCAATTATCTCTTTCTATTAGAAGAATCGAATATCAACGAGCATGGGAAAGAGTTAGACAATTACAAAAAGAAGATGCAACCATTTATTCTGAGGTATTTGCTACAAATAGAGGTGGAGCTCTAGTGAGAGTAGAAGGTCTCAGAGGTTTCATACCTGGTTCTCACATCAGCACAAGAAAAGCAAAAGAAGAACTTGTTGCCGATTTTTTACCTCTTAAGTTTTTAGAAGTAGATGAAGAAAGGAACAGACTGGTTCTAAGTCATAGACGTGCTCTAGTAGAAAGAAAAATGAATCGCTTAGAAGTTGGTGAGGTTGTTGTAGGAGCTGTTCGCGGAATTAAACCTTATGGAGCATTTATAGATATTGGCGGAGTAAGTGGTCTACTTCATATATCTGAAATAAGTCATGAACATATAGAAACTCCTCATTCAGTTTTAAATGTAAATGATCAAATGAAAGTAATGATCATAGACTTAGATGCTGAACGAGGTCGAATTTCTCTTTCGACTAAAGCTCTAGAGCCAGAGCCAGGTGACATGCTAACTGACCCACAAAAGGTCTTTGACAAAGCAGAAGAAATGGCTGCTCGCTATAAGCAAATGTTACTAGAACAAGCAGAAGAGGGAGAAGATCCAATTGCTGTAATGAACATATAAATCATCTTTCATGCCTCAAATCTTGCTAAGAGGTAGACCTCTTGGCTGTTTCAAAGGAGTATTGTTCGACAAAGATGGTACTCTTTCAAATAGTGAAAAATATTTATTAACTCTAAGTAAATCAAGAATAAACCAAACAATTATCTTATTAAAAAAAGAAGGTCTTAGTGAGAAGACAATTAATAAAACTATCATTTTAATGGAAGAAATATATGGCATAAGAAAAAAGGGTTTATCACCTAATGAATCAATAGCAATAGGTTCTAGACAAGAAAACTTATTATCGACTGCAACCATTTTGTCATTAACAGGTTTAAATTGGGCACAATCAATAGCTTTAGCAAATAAGATTTTCATAGCTGCAGATTTTGATCATTACAGCAATCAAAATACAAAAACAATTGAAAGACCTTTGTTTCCAGGTGCATTAGATTTTCTTCAGAAACTAAAAAGCAAAGAAGTTAAATGTGCGGTAATAAGTAATGACACTAAGAAAGGAATTGAGAGTTTCATCAAAATGAACAAACTAGACCATATATTCTCTTCTTTTTGGAGTGCCGATGATAAACCCAGCAAACCAAACCCAAATGCAGTGCATAAATTATGTAAGAAAATAAACTTAAAAGAATCTCAATGCATGTTGATCGGCGACGCAGAAACCGACATAAAAATGGCCATTGATGCAGATATTAAAACAGTAATTGGATTTCTTGGAGGTTGGAAAATTCAGCCGCAAATTAGTTTTAAAAAATACCTTTTTAAAAACTGGAATGAACTATCGATCAAATAAATGATTAAAGTAGAAGTCTAGAATCATTCCTAATGAGTAAATACGTCTTTACTTCTGAATCGGTAACAGAAGGGCACCCAGACAAAATCTGTGATCAAATTAGCGATTCAATCCTGGATGCGCTTCTTACACAAGATCCAAAGAGTAGAGTGGCATGTGAAACAGTAGTGAATACTGGATTGTGCCTTATAACCGGAGAAATTTCTTCAAGCGCAGAAGTAGATTTCAACAAACTAGTCCGAAAAGTAATCCATGAGATCGGATATGTAGGAGCAAAAGCAGGAGGTTTTGATGCAAATAGTTGTTCTGTTTTAATTGCCTTAGACCAACAATCTCCAGATATTGCTCAAGGCGTCAATGAGGCTGATGACCATTCAGAAGATCCCCTTAATCAAGTTGGAGCTGGTGATCAAGGAATAATGTTTGGGTATGCATGCAATGAGACACCTGAATTAATGCCCTTACCAATTAGCCTCGCTCATAGATTAGCCAGACAACTTGCAGCATGTAGACATGAACAAATCCTTCCATATTTATTACCAGACGGGAAAACACAAGTCAGCGTTATATATGAAAATGATCAACCAATAGCTATAGATACGATATTAATTTCTACTCAACATCAATCAGAAATAAATGGAATATCAAATGAAGAAGAAATAAGGAAAAAAATAGCAAAAGACTTATGGACAGAAGTAGTCGAACCGGCCACTAAAGATCTTTCATTAAAACCGATAAAAGATAAAACAAATTTCTTAGTCAACCCTACGGGCAAATTTGTTATTGGAGGGCCTCAAGGAGATGCGGGGCTTACAGGTAGGAAGATAATTGTTGATACTTATGGCGGTTATGCAAGACATGGAGGAGGGGCCTTTTCAGGGAAAGACCCTACAAAAGTAGATAGGTCAGCCGCATATGCTGCTAGATATGTTGCCAAAGCTATTGTTGCTTCAGGTCTAGCCAATAAAGCAGAAGTACAACTAAGTTATGCAATTGGTATTGCAAAGCCGGTATCTATTCTTGTTGAAACATTTGGAACTGGAAAATTATCCAATTCTGAATTAACTGAAATTATAGTTGATCATTTCGATCTAAGACCTAGTGCAATAATCAAAGATTTTGATCTACAACATCTTCCAAAAAAGTTTGGTGGACGTTTTTATAGAAATACTGCAGCCTATGGGCATTTTGGTAGAAATGATCTCCAATTACCATGGGAACAAGTCAAAGAAAAAGCGGAAGAACTTAAAACGTTAATCCCTTAAAAAAATGTCGAGTAGACATTTAGCACTTGGAATAGATCTTGGAACTAGTGGAGTAAAATTAGCAATAATTAATTCTTTTGAAGACTGTATTTATAAAGCTTCACTTGATTATCCAAATGGAATTGAACAATTCGATGATTGGAAATTCTGTTGCAAAAAACTGATCTTAAATATTCCCACTAAATACAAAGAAGATCTTCTATCTTGTTCCATAGATGGAACATCAGGGACCCTACTTGCATGTAATACCAAAGGGGAAGCATATGGAGAAGCAATTCCATATTATGTATCTTTTAAAGAGCATAGAGAGAAAATCTTTCAAGAATTTATCAATAACAATGAATACTTAACTAGCTTTGAAAGCCTTGAAAGAGCATTTCACCTTTTCAAATACAAATCAGAAGACTTATTACTCAGACACCAAGCTGATTGGATTACAGGTTGGCTATTAAATAATTGGGAATGGGGAGAAGAAAGTAACAACATCAAACTTGGCTGGGATATAAATCAAAAATGTTGGCCTGAATCATTTAAAAAGCAAAAATGGTTCAGATGTCTACCAAATATTATTTCAAGTGGACAATACCTAGGTAATATTTCAAAAGAACTGGCTGATCTATTAAGTTTACCCGATAATTTAAAAATCTTTACTGGAACTACTGATTCAAATGCAGCAGTCTTAGCTATTAACCCATCAGATAATGATGGAATAACAGTTTTAGGGAGTACAATAGTTATAAAAAAATTCCATATAAAACCTATATTAAGAGCTGGAATATCTAACCATTACTTGCTTGACAAATGGATTTGCGGTGGAGCATCCAATGCTGGCTGTGGTGTCTTTAAAAAGTTCTTCAATAATGAAGAGCTAAATGAATTAAGCAAACAAATAAATCCTTTTAAAAAAAGTGGGCTTCATTACATACCTTTGCCAAGGATAGGAGAAAGATTTCCAATAGAAGACCCAAATCTAAAACCAATCCTTGAGCCCAGACCAATAAGTGATTCTCTTTTTCTCCATGGAATACTTGAAGGTCTGGCCAGAATAGAAGCACTAGGTTGGAAAAAGCTAAGTGAATTAGGTGTGAAAACACCTCAGAAAATAATAACCATTGGTGGGGGCGCTCAAAATCAACAATGGAGAAGAATCAGAGAACAGTTCATAGGCATTCCTATCAGAACAAGCAAATCTCAACCAGCTATAGGAACAGCTAAAATTGCAATAAGAGCAATAAAAAATAAAAATGTCAAAAAAAGATAAGAAGATAAAAAAACTAAAAGATATTTTTTCTATAACTTTATTTATAATTCTTTCATTCTACATAATATTTACTGGATTTAATCTAATTTCACTAATATTGAAAATGATAAAATAGAATGAAAAGAACAATTACTTAAAATATTTATCATGAAAAATGAAGCAATCTCTTTGCCCATCAGCGAGAGAATATGCAAACATATGAATAAAGATCATCAAGACTCATTACTTTTATATGCAATTCATTATGCAGGAGTCAAGGATCCGAAATCCGCCAAGATGGTTGAAATAAACAATAAGCTTATGAAAATAAATATAGATGAAAGAATCTTTGAGATACCCTTTAGCCATGAATTAGAAGATAGTGCTGATGCACATCACACATTGGTGTCTATGCTCAAATCCATCACACAAAAAGACACTTCTTCTTAAAAAACAATTTTCAACACTCGCTCAATGCCCATGAACCAAATTCAGAAAATACAAAAAGCAAGATTTCTTGGCATTAAATTGACTTTTTGTTAGATCATGTTGGTAGATTGTTAGTAAGGACAAGCCGGGATAGCTCAGTTGGTAGAGCAGGCGACTGAAAATCGCCGTGTCCCCAGTTCAAATCTGGGTCCTGGCACCTTCAATACGAAGTTAAATTAGCACCTTCTATAGGTGCTTTTTTAATGCCTGTATGCAGTTGTAGCAGTGCTTAAGGTATGGTTCATGTCAAATCACACACAACCAATTCAAGACGTTTCTGAGAGGCATATTCGTGGTATGGAACTGGTATGGAACTTAGTAAAAATCCAGCAACGACCTATACACAACAAAAGTTCCATACTTTGCATTATTTTCTATAAACTCTACAAAGTTAGAAACATATCGCAAAATTTTATAGAGAAAAAGAATGAAAAGGTCGCTTTCCATCTCTCTCTTCTTTTAATATGGATAAATTAAACTTCTTTAAATAAAAGATGACTAAAGAGGAAAGCAGTAAATTCTTTATTCATAATTATGCTGATTGCCAATCACAATCAATAGGAGAAGGAACAAAAATATGGCAATTTTGTGTGGTTCTTAAAGATGCATTGATTGGAAGAAACTGCAATATCTGTGCCAATGTCTTTATAGAAAATGATGTCGTAATTGGAGATAATACAACTATTAAAAGTGGTGTGCAGATTTGGGATGGATTGAGAGTAGGTGATAACGTATTTATTGGTCCAAACGTAACCTTCACAAATAATAAGTACCCAAGAAGTCAGAAATATCCAAAATCATATCCACAAACTAATGTAGAAGATAGTGCAAGTATTGGAGCAAATGCAACGATTTTACCTGGTATACGAATAGGGAAAAATTCAATGCTTGCAGCAGGTTCGGTGGTAACAAGAGATGTTAAACCAAATACACTGGTAAAAGGTTCTCCTGCTACCTTTTCAAAAAATCTAAAAAGCAATAAAAATGTATAAACCAATAATTACTTTCCTTAATCATTCTGCTTTTATAGTTTCATACCGGAATACAAAAATACTTTGTGATCCATGGTTTTTTGGTTCAGCATTTCAGGAAGGATGGGAATTACTATATGATCGATCTCATGATATTAATGCCTTAGATTTTGATTATATTTGGATATCTCATGAACACCCTGACCATTTTTCTATTCCAACCCTAAAATCACTCAATAAAAAAACTACATTTTTATACCAACAAACTAATGATAAAAAAGTTCTAAATTATCTTGAAGGTCAAGGGCATAAGGTGATTGAAATTGAGGACAAACAAAGAATCAAAATTGGAGATATTAATATATCATTGTTTATCTGTGATGGTTATGACTCATCAATATTATTTGAATTTGATAATGCTTATTCATTCTTAAATATTAATGACTCAAGAGTTGATATTAATCATCAACTTGAAAAAGATATTATTCCTCATTTATCCATTAATAAAGTTGATCTTTTAGCATTCCAATTCTCTTATGCAAATTGGGCAGGCAACAAAGGAGATGTTGACATAGCAAAAGATCAACAGAGGTTAATTGACAATAAGAATATCTATATTTTAGAAAAAATAAAACCAATAAATTGCCTGCTAACAGCATCTTATATATATTATTGTCACGAAGAAAACTTTTTCTGGAATGATAATTTTTTCCTTAAAGATGTAGTTAATACTCTAGAAAAAACAAACTTTGGGACTCAGATTATCGTTCCAGAACCCGATCAAAATTTTGATCTCTCTAAAATGAGTCCTGATTTGGAACTTAGTAATAAAAAAGCAATAAATTTTTGGGAGGAACTTCATAAATCAGCAGAAATTAAATTTAGAACTAAAACTATAAATGATATTGATCAACTAAAGAATTCCTATTTTAAATTTTATGAGAGAATATTTTCTAGGAATAGATTAATTAAAAAATTAACAGGAGAACTAGATCCTAAGTATTTCAATTTAGAAATACTACTTGAAGATATAGATAAAAAAATTAAAATTTCTCTTTTCAAAAAAGATTTTTACATTTTTACAGATAAGAAAGAAAACGAAAAATATGATATTTCAATAACTTCTGAAACATTTGTGTTTTTAATGAGAAATGATTTTAGTAGAGGAACTTTAAGCATCAATTCACGAATAAAGTTTAATTACAAAAATGCTCATAAGTTCTTTATCTTTTTCTTTATACCCTATGCAAATAACATTAATAAATTTTATGAAGACAAGCAAACTTTAATTAAAGATCTAAGGTCTATAAAAAATACATCCGTTATGTTATCCATTTTAAAATTCAATGAGAAATTAGAATCAAGATTAGATTCTGAACTTAATTTTTAAAAAAACCTGAAATTTCTAATCTTCAAAACATTAAAATCATGAACTCAGCGGGGTAATATTGAATCGAGAGGAAATTCAAAACTTTACGGATGTCTTGAGAAGATTATAGACAAAAGTAAGAAGCGAAGAAAGTCACTTCGAATTTCATTCTAAGGGAGCATAAAAGAGAATAATAACCCCAAATCCAATAGAAGATTTAATGACTTTTTTCGCCTGTAATCGATTCTTGTGGCAACGCTTTTTTCAAACTTAAGGTTCCTCACTTTTTGATTTAATACTTGTCAGATAAAATCTGTGCTATTTCCAAAAAGTAGTACGGAACGAGTATGGAACCAGTATGGAACTTCTTGTCAGGCAATCAAACATACCTTATTTGGTATCGAAGTGATACTAAAATCAATGGGTTTTGGGTATATTTTGCTTAATATGGGACCAATTGACCCTTTCAAATCTGGGTCCTGGCACCTCTCAAATTTAAATTTGAACTAAGAGAGCCGCTGTAGTAACAGCGGCTCTCTTAGTTTTTAAGGATCAGGAGAGCAGTCAAGGAAATCACTCGGCAAACCCTCAAATGATATTCAAATAAACAATTAACAGGATCAAGAAAAAATAGGTATTGGGTCAGCAACTATGAATATATCTTTTTAGAACAATACTTTAACCAGGAAATAGATTCTTCCCTAAAAGAGAGTTAGAGAAAGAAAAATCCGAACAATCAATATTGTTACCAAATACTAGATTGCCAGATCCTAAGTTACTAAGATTCATATAATCTATTATGAGAAACTTGACTCTTAGCTTACTAAATTGAAGATCAATAGCTTTTTCTAAAACTCATTTTATACATACAGAACGAACAACTTCTAAAACTTCTACTATCTCTCTTTGCTGGTTACCTCTAAAAAAATTCGGAAAGACTTTCAAAAGAGTTGGCTTTACTAAATAATTTTGAACTACTTAAGCTTTAATAATACTATTAATTTCATAAGAAAGAAATTTTCCAACATTAATAAAAAGATTGAAATCACTATTGGGCTAAAGACAAAGAGTTATAAATCAATCATTTAAACACAATGCATAATATGACATTCAAAGTAGTAATGGTTCAACGAAAAAACAGGCAGGGGTAAATATATTTTAGTGCTCACTATGAAATAGCAAAATCTTTATAAAAGGTACATACTTTAAATCATCGGTTTCGGTTCCAGAAAATCATTTTAAAAAACTAGTTTTTATACTCCTGTCTTTTTCGATTTTTCAAATTAATTTAAAAGTAATGGATGAGCAGGATCAACGAAATGAATGAGTCATTCTCTAAGGAAGTTACTATCAGAGCACTTCTAAAGTCAAAGGGATACTGCTTTGATCCGGAAAGTCAATATTGGGTAAGAGAGTGGTCAACCAATGAAGGAAAAGAAAAAGTTTTAGAAGTTGCTGTGAAAACAGAAGATGGAGAATGGAATAAATTAATGATGACTCCATCTGGCCATGTTTTTTATGCTGAAGCAATTGGACAAGAAGTGCAATAAAGTTTTCAGGGTAGAATTAATATCTACAATTATTCTCTTCAAAGAAGGGTGCATGATATCTCAAGTAAGGTTAACATCTTTATTTTCTCTTCTGGATACAATTTAGAAGAAGAAGAAGGATGATAAAGAAAAAGACCAAAAGGTCATTAATATCTGGAAGTTTCAATTCTTTAACCCTTAGAAAAAGTAGATAAAAATGTATTGCCTATACAAATCAATTTAGTGTCAGCGTAAAATACTAGGCAAATGATAGCTATCATAAAGAAGAAAAATTATGATAATTTATTTTAAAGATATTTTCTGTAAATGAATGTATTAATTTTGATCTCAAATTATAAATGCCTCGATTCATATTAAAAAGGGCATGCATTCAGCAACCTCGGATCAACCTTTATTATAATAAGTATAATTAAATTACACCTAAACAATTATCCTTATAAATAAGTCTTACTGATTAAGAAAGCATTATTCAATTTTATTATTACGAGTAAGGTGATTAATTTAAAAGAGAATTATAATGGCTTACTGCTTTAGCTAGAATCTAAAGCAGTAAGCCATTATTCTTTCAATGGAGCAATTTCAAGAGCGTGAAAGATTTTTCAATAATGCAGATAGCTTTGCAATGGCATTTGATAAGGCATGGGAACGTTCTTTTAAAAACGGATCTAATGAATCAAAAATGTCGGCTCATGAAAGATTAGATTTCATCCTAAAAGAGATACAAGAACATCCATTTTTTCAAAGCGATCCAAAAAAAGCGAAAGAAGTTGGCGAGTTTAGAATTAGGCTCCTAAAACTTACGTAAGAGAAAGAATAGACAGCTTTAAATAAATACTGATCCTAAATAGTTTTATAGTTATTGACGGATTTTTATTTTAATTAAATACATTTAGAAACAGGCCATTAGTTCGAAAGCCAAAAGCTTTAATCTCCTATAGAATTTAAACATAATATATGGATTATTTTGAAAGAACCTCAGCGATTAAACTCCTTAAATCTTGCAAGGTTTAGCTTATTCCAAGGTTGCCTGGGTTGCCTCGCTGTAATTTTTGCAGGAATGCTAAATCGAATAATGATATCTGAACTAGCTTTTCCAGCAATCTTAGTAGGAGGAGGTTTAGCTTTCGAACAATTAATGGCTCCATCCAGAGTACTTTTTGGCAATATTTCTGATAGATGGCCTATTAATGGCAAAAAAAGAACTCCTTATATATTTCTAGGGGCAGGTGGATTTTGTATCATGGCTATTTTATCTATTCCATATATATTCTTTACCGAAAAAATTCTAGGTGAAGGTGATGCACTTCAAATAATCCTTTGTTCAATTGGTTTGTGTGCCCTTTTTTCTCTTTATGGATTAGCTGTATCTATGGCTACAACTCCATATTTGGCACTTGTTATAGATATGACTTCCGAAGAAGAAAGACCTAGAGCTGTAGGAGTAATTTGGTGCATGCTTACTGTAGGAATAGTAGTAGGAGCAATTGCTATCTCAATTGCGACAAAAGGTCTGGATGGTGTGACGGAACCTTCGATATTGCAAGAGTCCCTCCAGAGTTTCATGGTCTGGGTTAGTAGTATAGTTTTTTGTTTAACTATATTTGCCTGTTGGGGAATTGAACCTTCATTAGCATCAAATAATAATTCTCTAGAGAATTTCAAAAATAAAGAAGTTGGACTAAAAGAATCTTGGAAAATTATCACTTCAAGCAAACAAATTATTATCTTTTTCTTATTCCTATTACTTTATACATTAGGTCTATTCTTACAAGATCCAATATTAGAAAGCTATGGTGCGGATGTATTTAGTTTGCCAATTTCAAAAACAACTCTTTTAAATGCTTTTTGGGGTGTAGGAACTTTATTAGGTTTACTAATTGGTGGGCTTTGGGTAACTCCTAAATTTGGAAAGTTATCAACAGCAAGAATAGGTTGTTGGCTTATTTTAAGTTCATTAGCTCTATTAATAATTAGCGGTATTTCTCAAAGCGTTAATGCTTTGTTTGGAGTATTAGTTATATTTGGATTAGCTGCTGGAATAGCAACTAATAGTGCACTTTCCCTTATGTTAGATTTAACTCTACCTGAAATGGCAGGTACATTAGTTGGAGTATGGGGTCTTGCTCAAGCTTTATCTAGAGCCTTAGGGAAAATATTTGGAGGTGGATTACTCGATTTAGGTAGAATCTTCACAGGGCCAGAAAATCCTTTTTTAGCGTATTCATTTGTATTTTTTGTAGAAATCATAGTTACTGGTTTAGCAATTTTTGTACTTGGGAAAGTAAGTGTAAAAAGATTTAGAGAAGAAACATCAACAACTATGGAATCTCTTTTTATGGCAGAATTAGATAATTGATTTATTAATCCAACTTTAAATCTTAGAAAGATGTCCTCTATACCCTATAAAGCTAATAAATTTGGAGCTGAGAGATTGAATCAATTTCCAGTTAGCTATGGAAAGATAAGAGTTTCAGGAAGTGATAAAGCTTCATACTTTCTACATTCAAAAGGGTCATGCATGCCTGGTCAAATAAATCTTTTTGTCCCTTCATCTCTAAGTAAACCTAATTTAAGTGATCCGTTAAGCAATAATTTAATACAAAACTGCTTTAGAAGAGAAAAAGAAAAAGAACAGAGAAAACCTATTGGGCCAAAATATGGTAAAGATAATTTAGAAAATTTCACTTATAATAACTATCACCCTTACGATGATTCATCACTAGAAAACACAATTATTGCAGCCTATAAGCAAATTTTTGGGAATTTCATACCAATGGAAAGTGAAGAACCAGTTGAAGCTAAAAGAAGATTAAGAAATGGAGATATAAATGTAAGAGAATTCATTAGAATTTTGTCAAAATCAGAGTTCTATCGCAAACATTATTTTGAAAAAGTTAATCAATTAAAAGTTATTCAATTAAATTTCAAACATATTCTTGGAAGACCTATATTCAATGAGTTGGAAAAAATTAAAAACATTGAATTAATTAACTCAGAGGGATTTTATGGACATATTGATTCCTTAATAGATTCAAGCGAATATAATGAACTATTTGGAGAAAATGTTGTGCCTTATATGCGTTGTTGGAATTCTCCATCCAATTCGAAAACCTCAAGTTTCATACAAACCATCTTATTGACTCAATCATTTGCTACCAGTGATCATATAATAATAAATTCAAAACAACATTTCAGAGAAATCACAAGTCAATAAAAAAAGTCGGAGAAACTGGCTAAGTATTAATGAAAATCAATCAATTTATCGAAAAAAGTATAGGCAGTTGGAAGTCAATGAGATCATCTCATTCTCTAGCTTTTAGACAATTTGAAGAAGTTCTGAGTGAAATCAAAATAGAAGCTATTAATATCAATAATGAAGTAGCAGTTAATCTTCTTAAAGATTATAATAATTATAAAAAGGATACATTGTATGCTTTTCAAATAACTTGGATTTCAGAAAGTAATTGGAATAATGATTCAATAGGAGCAAAAGATTCTGGTAAAAGTATATTAATAGCTATACCAGCTTCTGAAAATTCAGGTTTACTTTTAAGAAGTCTAGGTTATTCAGAAAAAATCAACGCTACTTCAACATACAAGTTTCTTTCAGATAATACATTTTTAATTAACACTCCATACAATCAAACTATTGCTGAGGAAAGAATATGGTTTATCTCAAATAATGTTAGATGTAGATCATCAGTAATATTCTCAAAAGAGAACTCTGCAATTCTGCAAACCGCATATGCTTCTGAAGTAAGGAACTTAAAAGTTTAATTTAAATATATAAATTATGCCTACAAAAAACTATCTAGAGATATTATCATTTTCTAAAATTATTTCAGGGAAATATTCAAATAAGAGGCAATCAGATATAAACCCAAGATTATTTGCTCATATTAATCTATTTTTTATCCCAATTAAATGGAATATAATGAATGGCCCTGGATTTTATTCAGAGCAAAGTTTTGCTCATAGGCCTTGGTCTCCTTATAGACAAGCATTACACAAATTAGAATCAAAAGGAGATACTTTTATCTTGCAAAATTTCCAGATAATTAATTCAAAAAGACTTGCAGGTGCTGGTTTTAATAAATATATTTTTAACAATTTAATTGAAGCGCAAAAAAAGTTAAGAGAAGGGTGTGAAATGCATTTCAAACAAATAGAAACCAATTCATATAAAGGGAACGTTCAGCCTGGGGAGAAATGCTTAATCAATAGAAATGGAAAGATTTCATACCTCATCAGTAATGTTTCTCTCAATAAAAAACAATGGATTAGTGAAGATCAAGGGATAGAAATTAAAAGTAATAAAAAAGTCTGGGGATCAACTAATGGACCAATTATATTTGATAAGATAGAAAGATTTGATGAGGAAATAAATCTAAAATGGCTCTATGGATAATATTTAATTTATTTAGATCAAATTTTCAAATGAATATGTAATAACTTCTTCGCCTTAGCACATACATAAAAATTATTATCACTTAAGCTTCCTTTAATTAATTCTAGAGCCTCATTTTTATTAATAAATTGATTATCTAAAAATTTTTCTATGCACATAAGGGCTGCAAATCTATTTATCCAATATGGTGTCAAACTCTCATTTAAAAATTGTGATAATTTCTTCTTACATAATACAGGGAATAATATTGATAATGAAGTAATAGCTTTTGCTCTGAATTTCATAAAGTCTGGCCAAGTATCACTTAATGCAAATTCCAAAATATTTCTAATCTCATTAAGAGCTGGTGCACTCCAATCAGATTTCAATCCAAATAAATTCACAAAGAAGTACAAAACACCATAGTCCTTTTTAGAGTTATATGTATATGCCTTCAAAACATCCCAAATCTCATCTGCTTTGAAATCACTTAATTTATAAAGCGCTTGGTATGATCTATCAAAATCCGTAGAAAATAATTCTTTAACCAATGAATCAATGTTAGTACAGTTAGGTATTAATTTAATAAAATTTATATTTTTAGGATCATCAATTATTGTAGATTCTATCGCTGAAAATAAATTCATATTATTAATCTCTAACTCTGACTTTGGCCATAAAGCTTTTATAGCCTTAACTCTAAAGGAAGTAGGAACTGGAGACTTTAAAACATATGGAAGCAAGTCAATTCTTTCAGAATCAATAATATCCTTAACAGCAAGAAGCCTCTTTTGTTGATTCGTTAGTCTCAAATGTTTCTTTAACTCACCAGAATATTTCATTTCCCCATTGATTCTAATTATAGCTGCTATTGCAGCTCCTCTTATTTCTGAGGGTACTTTCTTATTTTCAATCAACTTTGCTATTTTTTTTATTTCTTTTTTACCACCGAGCCTTGAAATAGTCTGAATTAAAATTCTTTGATTATGCTTATTTTGATCTAAAAGATTGGACATATGATTTACTATTTCTGGATTTTTACAATTTAGTAATTGAAGTGCAATGATTGAGTTTTCAACAATATATTGATCATTGCTATTTAAATGTTCTGCAATCAACGGGATTGCTCTTTGACATTTAAAAGAAGCCAGAACTTCAATTGCTTTTCTCTTACCAATTCGAACAGCTATTTCATCTGAGGATAACTTTAAGAAGGCAATAAGTTTGTCCTCAACGTCAGCAGATGGATATTTAGCTAAATGAAAAATAGCTTTATAGTAATCGCTCGCAAGATCAATAAAATTGACATTCTTAGACAAAATATTAAAAGCATCTTCTTTAGTTAATTTTGGTAAATTATCAAAATGAGAACTTATCATTAAGTAATATCGTTTATCAGTCTGAATATATTAACCTACTATACAAGAGCGAATAAAAATTAACATCAAATAAAAAAAAATAGATAAAATGTATTTATCTATTATGTCTATTTAAAATTGAATCAAAAATTCCTAGAAAAATATAAAAGTGACGGCCAAAAACTCTCAGAGACAGAAGCCGAACGACTTGCTAGCGAATTAAAAAAGAAGCTAAGAAAAGGAGATAAACCAAAAAACGATATAGAAACAATTAAAGCAATGATGGGGGGTCTCGCCGATAAGAGAGGTCTAGTAAGAAAAACTTTTTCAGAAGGACTTTCTGAAATAGGAGAAACATCATTACCTTATTTAATAACTGCTCTACTTACGAACAAAAATGTAATTGTAAGAAGAGCAGCTGCGAAAACCCTTAAATTAATTGGTGATCCCAGTGCATTACCTCATCTATTAGAAGCATTAATCAATGATAGTGATCCTGTAGTTCAATGTTCAGCCGCAGGAGCAATGGCGGTATTTGGAGAGAGTGCTGTTGAACATTTATTCAAAGTCATTAAAAATCCAAACAGTTCAGCAATGCAATCTGGACTAGCCACTTGGGGGCTAGCTTTTATAGGTCCACAAGCAGAAAGTATGATTAAAGAATCAGTCAGATCTAATAATTCATTAATTAGATGCGCTGCTATTTCGGCTTTAGGGAGCCAAATCAATTTATTAAGTGATAAAGAATTAAAACTTCTACTGATAGATGCTACAAACGACACATCATCCGAAGTGCAAAATGAAGCAATAAGATTAATTGGCAAATTGAAGAATAAAAAATGGGTTGTAGAAATTTTAATTCAAAAGCTAAAATCTAAAAATCCAGAAATAAGAAAAATAGCTGCAATATCTTTAATCAGTTCAAATGACAAAACGGTTTTACATGAACTAAAAAATGTTGCGAATAGTGAAAAAAATTTAAGCGTTCTAAATACAATTAAATTAGCAATAAAAAGAATAAGTCAAGCTCAAATTCCTATTACCAAATAAGAAGAATTTTTAATATTCTTTCAAAGCATTAATTGCATCTTTCTGGATCATTATATCAATATCTTTATCTTTCAACAAATCTATAAGAAATAATTTCACCTCATTATCCTTTATTTCCGATATTGCTGTAATAGCTGCTTTTGATTTAAGTAAATTCTTATCTTTACATAAATCAAATAAAATCTTTATAGAGCTTCTCCCAAGTTGTCTTAATAAGGAAATCAATGTCAAGGTAATCTCAACCGAATCATCCATTAAAGATAGCCTAATAACATTCATTATTTCATCTGGAATGGATGAAAAAGAAGTTTTAGAAGCGACATTAACTAGGACTTTAAGACAACTAGTCCGTATAATATTATTAGTGCTAGAAATAAAGTAGTTCGCAATAGGTGAGTAAGCTAATTCCCCAAATTCCCCTAGAGCTTTTACTGACTTCCTCCTTATTTCTATATCAGAATGATCTAAGTTATCAATAAATATAGCGATTGCTTCCTTAGGCCAGAATTTAATCATTTTCAAAATTGCTTCTTTATTGATATTCGGATTAGGGTGTTTAAAATCTTCAATTAATTCATCAAGAATGGGAACTTGATTTGATTTCATTTGCACTTTCTATCTATAAGTATAATAATTTTTAAATATACACTTTTTAAGTTTTTAAGGCGAAATTATTTACACCTAAATGCAACAGTATTTTACGCTAATGCATTAATCAAATAATCAAGCAAAGTTTTAAATTCAGCAGTAGCTTGTTGCCCCATATACTCAGAAATATTACATTTATCTCTAATAAAAGCAAAAGCTTCTATATAAGCTGCTGTAGGCAAAAGCTGAACTCTTATTACTTCTCTCATGCCTGAGATACCCCATTCATCTAAGGGTCCAGTTCCTCCTGTTACCAGGCAATAGTTAATTAAACGAAGATAATGATGAATATCCCTCAAGCACTTATCTTTATTTGTTTGCTCATATTTTCCATCCCCGTAAATAGCATCTACTGCTTCAGCAGTAAATTTATCAATACAGGATGCAAGCTTCTCTGCTGCCTCCATTCTTGCAGGAGCCCTATCAAAAGAGCCTTTAACTGATTCAAAATCACTTACCGATGGGAATCTTCCTGCTGCATCAGCAGCAGCAATCACTGTTGTAACAGCAGACTTCATAGCCAAATTAAATTAATTGTATTCATATTAAATTGAAAATAGGATGTTGAAAAAAATCAAATAGTTTTCAACTCAAAGCGCTTATCACTCTGTCAAAATAGGAAGCTGCTTCAGCTGCAATGTCTTGACATTGAGCTCCTGATCCAGAATTAATCCCTTCAAACATCTTTCTTCCTGTATTAGTTTCAGTCATAATTGCAACTGTTGCCACTTTCATTATTTCTACAGCCCTTTTAGCACTAGAAAGCGGAACTCCAAGCGCCAGATAAGTTTCCTTCAATCCATTTAAGCAACGATCATCCAAAACAGAAGAATCACCAGCTAACAGTGCATAACTTATATAGCGTAAAATAATTTCACCATCTCTTAAACAAGCAGCCATTCGACGAGTCGGGTAACAATTACCGCCTGGTTGTGTCATCCCAGTATTTTCACAAACCATCCCCGCAATAGCATCTGATGTAATGCAAGAAACATTTTGAGTTATTGCAAGTGTTGCATCTATGCGTTTATTAGCGTCATTTACATACTTCCTAAGATCAGCTAACTCATGACTCCCAATTGGAGCTCCTTTGGCATCTGCACTAACAACAGCTTTGGAAAACGCATCAAGCATTGTGAAGTCGGACAAGCCGAAAAGAACCTAATGAACAATAGTGCTACAAATGCATACTAGGCAGCACAATTAACAACTTAAGCCTTGTTTCTATAATGGATTCAAAAGACATCGCAGACCGCAATGGTTCTTAACTGAAAATTTTGTGAAAATCAAAATGTATTTCATGAAAATACTTATAAAATCACTTGGTAATAAAGGAATTTCAAGAACATAAGCTAATCTCCAAACCAAACAAGAATCACAATGTCAAAACCGTCACAAGAAGATATTGAATCTTTATTTAAAGATCTAACCATTTATAAAGATCGAATAAAGCGAGAAATGGGAAACATTTCAAAAAACCTCCGCATATCTTCTTCTCAACTAAATTCAACATTAAAGAACCATGATGAATTAAACCAATTAGATAAAATTCTTGCCAAACTCAAAGATATGAAGACTGAGAGCTCAGATTTCAACTAAAAAGATCTTTTTAGTTGAAATCCCTAAAATTAGATCACAAGATCTTTAAACAAAGAACAAACCTTAAAGTCAACAGCAATCCTAATTAACAAGGCAATCTAAGAAAAATGGATAATAATTTATTCCTTCAAGGACTAAATGAATCTCAGTCAAAAGCTGTCAATCATGTTCAAGGGCCATTATTAGTAGTTGCTGGCGCAGGCAGCGGAAAAACAAAAGCGTTAACACATCGTATCGCTCATCTTTTAACTGAGCATAAAGTAGATCCTTCTGAAATTTTAGCGGTAACTTTTACCAATAAAGCAGCTAGAGAAATGAAAGATAGATTAGAAATACTTCTAGGCAAAAATTTAGCGGAGAAACAATATGGGCAACCTTTAGCAACTCTTAAACTAGTTGAGCAACGTCAAATAAGAAATCAAATTTATAAGCAAATTACTAGAGAATTATGGATTGGCACTTTTCACGCTCTATTTTCTAAATTATTGCGTTTTGATATAGATAAATTTACTGACCAAGAAGGTTTAAAATGGACTAGGCATTTCTCTATATATGATGAAAATGACGCACAAAGTTTAATAAAAGAGATCGTCACACAAGATTTGCAACTTGACCCTAAACGTTTTGAACCTAAAAAAGTCAGGTGGTCTATAAGTCATGCAAAAAACAGAGGGATTTTGCCTGACGAGTTAGAATTAAATGCTGAAGGTAGAAGAGATAAGTTAACAGCTCAAGTATATAGATTATATAGAAAGGCACTTGCAGCCAATAACGCACTTGATTTTGATGATCTATTATTAATTCCAGTTCAATTGCTCCAACAAAATAAAGAAGTTAGAGGATACTGGCATAATAGATTTAAGCATTTGCTAGTAGATGAATATCAAGATACTAACTGGACACAGTATGAATTAATTAAATTATTAATCACTAATGGGGAGCCCCCAAAAGAATTCAATAATTGGGAAAAAAGATCAGTATTCGTGGTTGGTGATGCAGATCAAAGTATTTATAGTTTTCGGGCAGCTGATTTTAGGATTTTAATGGGTTTTCAAGACGACTTTAGTAATGAGTTGATCGAAAGAAATTCACCAACACTGATAAAATTAGAAGATAATTATAGATCAACTGCAACAATACTTGAAGCAGCAAATTCATTAATTTCTAATAACAAAGAGAGGATAGATAAAATTTTGCGTCCTACTCGAAGTAATGGTTCTCCTATACATCTAACTCGTTGCGATGATGAAATCTCAGAAGCAGAGGCAGTAGTACATCGTATAAGATTAATCAACGCAAATAACCCTGACTTGAAATGGAAAGATATAGCCATTCTTTATAGAACCAATGCACAATCACGCGCTATAGAAGAATCATTAGTTCGATGGAGTATTCCTTATTTAGTTGTAGGAGGGTTGAAATTTTATGATAGAAGAGAAGTTAAAGATATTTTATCGTACTTAAAATTATTAGTTAACAGTTCAGATAGTGTTAGTCTGCTAAGAATTTTAAATGTACCCAAAAGAGGGATTGGTAAAACAACAGTTCAAAGACTTAGTGATGCTTCTAGTCAATTAGGTGTTCCTCTTTGGGAAGTAGTAAATGATACTGAAGCGGCAAGATCTTTAGGCGGTAGATCTGCAAAAGGAATATTAGAATTCAGTGAATTAATCAATAATATAAGAAATCAAGTAAATAACTATAAACCAGCCGAATTAATACAACTAGTGATGGAAAGAAGCGGATATCTCAAAGAACTTATTATGACCGCAACTGATGAAGCGGAAGAGCGCCGCAGGAATCTACAAGAATTAATTAATGCCGCTTTGCAATATCAAGAAGAAACTGAAGAAGCAACTCTTGAAGGTTTTTTAGCTTTAGCAGCACTTGCCAGTGACGCTGACAGTAAAGACACAGATTCAGATCGAGTAACTTTAATGACTTTACACAGCAGTAAAGGGTTGGAATTCCCAGTAATTTGCCTTGTAGGTATGGAGCAAGGACTTTTCCCAAGTTATCGTTCATTAGATAATCCATCTTCCCTTGAAGAGGAAAGACGTCTTTGCTATGTAGGTTTAACTCGTGCTAAAGAACAACTGTTTTTATTTCATGCAAGCGAAAGAAGACTATGGGGAGGAATGAGAGAACCAGCAATCCCCTCTTTATTTCTCTCAGAGATTCCAGAAGAACTCATGCAAGGAGATGTTCAGTTAACTGGAGGTGCGTCCTTACGACGTGAAAAAAGAATAGATCGACTAACTAGAGTGGACAGAGTTCCAACTCAAAGTATCAATTCAACAAATCCTCAAAATGCAGTCAGAAGAAAAAATGCAAATCCAACAGCAAATCAGAAATGGTCGGTCGGAGACATTGTTATTCATTCAGCTTTTGGCAAAGGAAAAGTAACTCATATTTTTGGAAGCGGTCAAAAAATTTCACTTGCAGTAAAATTCAAGGATCTTAGCCCTAAAATTCTCGATCCAAGACTTGCACCTATTCAACAATTTGTAGAAAATTAAAAGTACATCAAAAAACTAAAAATGGCACAAACACTACTTTTTCTATCATGAAGGTACCGGTTAATCCGGAGTTAAAATTTAAACCATCAATATTACCTAAAGCTCTGCTTAAGGTAATCAAAATTGCCTCCATGAATTCAGACATAAAAGGGATAGCAATAGTTGGAGGTGTAATTAGAGACGAAATTATTAAACAATCTTATAAAAATTCAATAACGGAATTTCATGACTTAGATCTTGTCATAGAAGGATCGACATCTAGTTTTGTAACTACGATTCAATCGGCTTTTGAAAAAAAAAGTGTAACCATTATCAGAAATAATAACAAATTTAAAACAATAGAAATGATTGTTGAAGGGATTAAAATTGATATAGCTCATGCAAGAGAAGAAACCTATGAAAGTAATGCACAAAATCCACAAATACAGATAAGTACTATCCCTAAAGATCTGAAGCGCAGAGACTTTACTATCAATGCTATAGCATTTGATCTATTAAGAAGCAAAATAATAGATCCACATGATGGTAGAGATGCAATAAAACAAAAAGCACTGCACTTCTTACATGATCAAAGTGTGGCTGAAGATCCCACAAGAATTATTAGAGGGGCTCGTTATGCTGCGAGATTCAACTTCATGTTATCGAAAGACTCTCTCCTTCAAGTTCAATCAACCATAGCAAAATGGCCATGGGACTGGAGTCCAAACGAAACAAAAACATGTCCTCCACCAGCATTAGGATCAAGATTAAGTATGGAATTAAAACTCCTATTTCAAGAGAAGAATTGGAGTGAAGCTCTTCGACTTTTACAGTCATGGGATGGGTTTTTATTATTCGATACAAAACTACAAAATGATATTCACTGGAAAAAAAGAATTCATTGGGCATTGAGATTAGGCATCAATCCTATAACAGCATTCATTTCTGGAGCGTCAAACCCTAAAGGTTTAGCAAAAAGGTTGCAGTTGCCATCAAAAGAACAAGATCTATTAAGTAAAAGTCAAGAGTTCAATGCCTATCTCCAAAAAGAATCTACTAAAAATGAATACTTAACATGGTCCCCTTCTCAATGGAGTCAAATAATTGAAGAGAATAACTATGATAAAGATGTAATTGGAATAATCATTAGTTTACGCAATCCTCTATGGAAATATCTACTAAAATGGCTACTTCGTTGGAGACTAACCAAATCACCAGTAACAGCGAATGAATTAATAGAGAAAGGATGGGAAGCCGGTCCCTCACTTGGGGAAGAATTAAAAAAACAAAGAGCCAAGAAGCTGGATGAAAGTATAAAGTAAATCCATCAGGAGCTTAATGCCTAATAAGACTCGACAACTTTACCGATTTGACTCCAAGAGCCGGTTTTCATTAACTCAATGCTAGTCTTCCGAGAACAGGCTAATACCAAAGGACCACATGTTTGAGGGTCCACAATTAATTCCATAATAGCTTTGTACTTTTCACTATCTTGTGACATTGTCCCAACATCCAGTGAAATAAGTTCTGAAGTTTCCAAACTCGGTTGTAAAAACTTCCATGCCTTACGATTATATGGAGCCAAAGTTGAAAAACAACCTTGCTCAAAAAGATCAAAAACTCCTACATATACTGGGATATTAAAAGCAAATAAATTAATTCTCAATAGAGATAAACCTTGAGCCTTACGAGATTTATTTGTTGAATTAATCATTTCGCCTAAATGTCCTAACAAACCAAAACCAGTAATATCTGTACATGCATGAACAATTCTGCCAGAAGGACTTTGGCGTTGCATTCCAATTAAAGTTTTTAAGAGATTGTCCTGACTGGCGTTAATCTGAGCGAAATTCTTCTCAAAATCTCTCAATGCAACAATTCCCTTCCTTAACCCCGCAAAAAGAACTCCGGTTCCTAATGGTCTACTTATTAAAAGATCATCTCCATCTTCCAATCCACTCTTTGACCAAATACTTTTACTGTTTTCAACTATTCCATTAACAGATAAAGATATCTCTATAGAAAGACTAATAGGAGTTGATATAGGATAAGAATTACGGGATTCCATTGTATGTCCACCAATCAGTTTTGCACCTTGAGGAGTTAAAACCGATTGAATTCCATGCAAAATTTGTATCAATAATTCCTTTTGAATATTTGAAGAAACAGCTGGAAGAGTAATTAATGCCTGAGCTGAAGACACAAATGCACCACTAGCCCAAAGATCTGAACAAGCATGCAAGGTTGTCAAACGTGCATTCAACCAAGGGTCAGCCACCAAAGCAGGGAAGCCATCTACACTTTGCAACAAATTTTTCCCTCCTTTTAATTCCCCCACGAAAGAAGCATCTTCAGGATCAGTTGCTAACAAAGGTAAAGACGCTTTACTTAAAGCATCCTTTAAAGACTGTTCAGGAATCTTTGCAGCACACCCTCTGCACTCCATTTTTAACTGATTTTCTTCATCACTACTATTCATCGATAATACAGAAGAGAACTTCTCCATAAATCTGCGGTCAATGCTCTCTTTCAAATTCCAAAGCAAAGGAGTGGGACCAAGAATTAATCCCCCCAAAAAGCACCAAGCTATATATTTATCTGAAGCAGAGAAACCACCAACAAGTTGCATTGCCCATTTTTGAGGAGACCAACGGCGAAGAGAAAGACCCAGTAACGATCTTTCAATATTTTCTGCTAAAGGCTGCGCAGCGCGTACTGCCCACACACCTGAAGGTGGGCGAAACTCACCTGAAATCACACCGCAATCTCCAGCAGCAAATATGTTTGGATAATTAATCACTTGCAAAGTCTTCGTCGTTAAAACTCTTCCCGAAGAATCAACAAGTAAATTACTATTTTGTAGCCATTGAGGAGACTTACTTCCGGTACATATTAATGCCGTGGAGGAAATCTTTTCTTGATTAGATTTCAACTGAATTTTCGCCTCTCTTAAAGCAACTTTTATACTTCTATTAAAGATTTTAGAATGCGAGTAGAGTTGGATAGATCGCATTGGCCATCTATGCCGTAATGCAAATGCAACCTCTAATCCAGAGAGACCAGAGCCAATAATTGAAAATGGCTTAGCGTTTATACTCATAGCTTTATCATCTTCTACTTCTATTAGACGTAATGCATTATAAAAAGGCTTAATTGGTATAGCTAATGTCTGATCATCAATCTGTAGGCTATTTATTTTATTAGTTTTAATCTCTGATCCAACATCTAGACTAAGCTTGGAGAAGGATAAAGAAGGGCGTCCTTCTAGATATAATTCTTGTCCATAAACATCGAGGCCATTTATTTCGGCACAAATGAAATCAACACCTACACGATCTGCTAAAAAGCGTATATTTATTAATGCTTCATTTGTAAAGTATCTCTTAGATAAAACTCCAGGCATCATGCCTGAATAAAAAGTTGTACTAGATCTATTTATTAGAGTTATTAATCCTTTAGGGCGAAATTCAGGATTCATTAACCATCTCAGCAAAATCAAAGCATGAGCATGACCACCACCAGCAAGAACAAGATGATCCACAATTATTTATCTGAAAACATTTCAGGAACAGCGTTAGATAACTCCGATTTAGCAAAAGCGCGCATTGGAGTCATCGGTGGAAGTGGGGTGTATAACATTAAATGGATAAAAAACCTCAAGGAGATTGAAATAGATACGCCTTTTGGCAAAACCTCTGACAATCTACTTATTGGAAATTTAGACGAAATAGAGATTATTTTCCTTGCTCGCCATGGAAGAAATCACACACTTAATCCAACAGAAGTTCCATATAAAGCCAATATATGGGCATTTCGCTATCTCAATGTGAGATGGATTCTTTCACCTTCAGCAGTGGGCTCTCTTAAAGAAAATATAAAACCATTAGATATGGTGATTCCAAATCAATTTATCGATAGGACTCAACAAAGACCTTTAACTTTTTTTTGTGATGGAGCGGTTGCCCATGTAAGTATGGCAGACCCTTTTTGTGCCAATCTTTCAAAGATTCTTATTGAAGAAGCAAAGAAGTTTTTACCTCTCTCTAGAGAAGTGCATATTGGAGGAACATATCTTGCAATGGAAGGACCCGCCTTTTCAACAAGAGCAGAATCTAATTTATACAGGCAATGGGGGTGCTCAGTCATTGGAATGACGAACCATACCGAAGCAAGATTAGCGAGAGAAGCTGAAATAGCGTATGTAACTCTTGCAATGGTTACTGACTATGACTGTTGGCATCACGATCATGCAAACGTAACAGTAGAAATGATCATTAAAAATGTGATCGAAAATGCAAAAATTGGAGAAGAAATTATAAAAGCAACTGCATTAAAAGTAGCTTCCATCAGGCCCAGCAGTTCTGCACATAATTCTTTAAGAAATGGACTAGTTACATCACCAGAAAAAGTCCCCAAACAAACTCTTAAGAAACTAGAAGTTTTAACTAAAAAATATTGGGATAATTAACACATTAATCAAAAAATCATGCATCAAAAAAACACTTGAGAGGCAATCCCTCAAGTGTTTTTTTGTTTAATTTCATGGAAAGAAATTAATATCTTTATCCAGCGTTACCAACGCCTGTATAGGAACCATAGAAAAATATTCCCAAGACAAAGATTACAGCAACACCACCTGCAGTAGCAACCAACCATAGAGGCAAAGCCCCTTCAGTCCAACGTCGCTCCCATGAAACAGCCGGACGTCCATCTGGAAGTCGATCTCCAAGGCGTCCATCAGGCCCTTTTGTTTTACTCATGATAAGAAAGTTTAATTAAAGAAGTAACTAGAGAAAAGAATTCCCATTACAAAAACAAGGAGAAGTCCCAGATAAAGACTTGTACGGTTCAACTCAACCGGAAGCTTATTTGGATTTGGATTGACTTGCATAGCTAAATAGCAATCAGATGATGATGGTTTATTTCAAGCGCAGGTCAAGTTCAGACTTTGACTCAAATCGCTGAACAACAACTGGAGCCTTAGTCTCTCCAGCCTGGAAATAGGTATCGGGTCGAGGAGTTCCAAAAGCATCGTAGGCAAGCCCAGATGAAACAAATAAAAATCCTGCAACAAAGATCGCTGGCAGAGCCACAGCATGGATAATCCAATACCGGACACTGGTTATGATCTCAAAAAACGGGCGTTCCCCGGTAGAGCCGGCAGCCATAGCCTCACTTAATCAGCCCAAAGATCTTATCAAGTACCTCAGTAAAGTTTGCGACTCTGTGACTAGCTGGTTACACAGCGTTGTGCAATGTGACAAAAAAAACTGGCTTATCCTCGCCAAAGTAAAAGATTTCCTCTCTCTCCAAAGACAAATCCTTTAGTCATACCAGTTGATTTGCTCTTCTCAAACTGAATGCGAATGAAATTAGTAGGAACTGCATCCCCAATAGGGTCTTGTTGCCAAGATTCACCCTGATCCTTACTAAAAAGCAATGTTCCATTCCCGCCAGCAACCCAAATTGAATTATTTGGGTCAATAGACAAGTCTTGATAGTTATATCCATTAACGATTGGGATGATTGGTTTCTGCCAATTATCTAAATCTCCTGTTTGTTTATTAAAACGAATTTCAGCCCCTCTTGAAAGCATCCACACATCTCCACTTGTGTTCGAACCAACACTTTGAACTCTTTTACTACTTGCTCTTTGATGAGGCTCCCAGTTTTCTCCATTAGGAGGAACATAAGAAAAAAAGTTTCCTAAGCTACTAACGCTCAAATAGCTCCCATCATCTAACCGTCGAAGATCCCTAATACCTCCTGACCCGGAAGTATCTAAGACAATTGCTTCCCAATTTGAACCTCCATCTACAGTTTTATATATTGCTCCTGCAGTAGTTGCAAGTTCTGCGGAATCATTACCTAAAGAAGTTATCAAATATGGATCTCCAGGTAATTTGCTGCCCAAATCCAATCGGACCCAATTTTTACCTTTATCAGTTGAATGCAAAATTAAACCTGGTTGTCCAGCAATCCAACCTTCATCATCGAGAAAATCAATACTGATCATTCGAAAATTACCTTCAGAAGGAATATCCAAATTTCTTTCACTCCAAGAAACACCCCCATCATTTGTCTCGAGAATTAGTCGATCAGTCCCAACTAAAAACCCATTTTCATCATCAACAAAACTTATATCTAAAGGATTTGAGTCCGTATTCAATTGAATTGACTGCCAAGGACTTTCTTCAGCCATAGAAGCATTGCTGACAGTGCAACCACTTAGACCAATCCCAATACAAAAAATCAGAAATAAATTAAAACACTTAGAAAAAAAATTTTTCATGTTAATGCAACGAATAAAGAGATAAGAAGCAAGCAGCTGCAAATGCAAAAGCGCCAAAAATCAACACATTTTTTTGACTTGCAGGTAGTTTATTAAACCCAAACCCATAAGTCAGGTTCTCTTCAAAACCACTTGGCTTAGATGCTGGACCAATATCTTTATAGTATTCAATACCTAATCTACAAACTGGACAACGAAATGTAGCTCTGTCTAATTGAAAGAAAGCAGTACCAGGAGAAATATTCATTTTCTTTATACCCTCAGATGGGTCATAAATATATCCACAGCTACAACACTCAAACCGGTGAAATAGCTGGTCATCCTTATCAACTAAAGCATCTTCAACAGCATTTTGCTCATCTGTATGATTTTTGGATGGTTTGCTGGTGTCCTCATTCACAGTTTTCACTTTCACACATGACAACTCTATCTGCACTAGTCCTTAAAAGGAAATGGCAAACTAATAATCAAATAGTTGGAGCTTAAATGTTTTCACTTGAAGGTTACGACTATTTCCTAGGTTTTCTTCTCATCTCTGCAGCAGTACCAGTACTAGCTTTAGGAACAAATAAAATTATTTCACCCAAAAGTAAAGCTGGTGAAAGACAATTGACATATGAGTCAGGCATGGAGCCTATTGGAGGTGCCTGGATACAATTTAATATTCGCTATTACATGTTTGCATTAGTTTTTGTTATCTTTGATGTAGAGACTGTCTTTCTATATCCATGGGCTGTAGCCTTTCACAGACTGGGGCTATTAGCATTTATAGAAGCTCTTATTTTTATTGCAATTCTTGTTGTAGCGCTAGCATATGCATGGAGAAAAGGAGCACTCGAATGGAGCTGAATTCTTGAATAATTCTCCTTCTATTAATGCCGTTAGAGATTTACGCTCTGCATCATGTGGACCAGTAGGTGCCCCTACAGTAACTAGTGACCTAAGTGAGAACATCATCCTTACAAGCCTTGATGATCTACACAATTGGGCCAGGCTTAGTAGTTTATGGCCCCTTTTATATGGAACAGCTTGCTGCTTTATAGAATTTGCCGCTTTAATAGGTTCTAGATTCGATTTCGATAGATTTGGCTTAGTTCCAAGGAGCTCTCCAAGACAAGCAGATTTATTAATAGTTGCAGGAACAGTAACAATGAAAATGGCTCCTGCACTAGTAAGGCTTTATGAACAAATGCCTGAACCTAAATACGTTATAGCAATGGGTGCCTGCACTATTACTGGGGGGATGTTTAGTGCTGACTCAACTACTGCTATAAGAGGTGTTGACAAGTTAATCCCTGTAGATCTTTACCTTCCTGGATGTCCTCCGAGACCTGAAGCAATCTTTGACGCAGTAATCAAACTTCGAAAGAAAGTCGGTAATGAATCTGTAATGGAAAGAAGAAAAATATCTCAAACACATAGATACTTAACAATCCCACATGCAATGAAAAGAATTAAGCCAATGGTTACAGGTGCGTATTTAAATGCAGAATCTCAAAAAGCAGCTTTAAAAGAATCAAGTCAAGAAATATTTTTTCAATCTGAGAAAGAAGATCATGCAAAAAAACCTACAAATATACAATCAAACTGAATAAATCAATGAAAGAAGATACATCTAAAATCAATCAGGAAGAAAATCCTGAAGCAATTCAATCTAAGGAGCCTGGAACTATAAGTAAATTCCTAACTTCAAAAGGAATAAATCATGAAGAGTTAGAAAAGGATAATCTAGGAATAGAAATAATATCTATCAAACCAAATAATTTATTAAAAGCCTCGCAAGAGCTTAAGAATGATGGGTTTAACTATTTACAATGTCAAGGCGGATATGATGAAGGTCCTGGTCAAAGCATTGTTTGTTTTTACCATTTAATCGAAATCAATAATATCGATAAAATTGATCAAATAAGAGAAGTTAGATTGAAAGTATTTCTAGCTAGAGATGGGGATCTAACCGTACCAAGTTTATACAAACTTTTCAGAGGAGCTGATTGGCAGGAGAGAGAAACTTATGACATGTTTGGTGTGAAATTTGAAGGGCATCCTCATCCAAAACGATTATTAATGCCTGAAGATTGGAAAGGTTGGCCCCTAAGAAAAGATTACGTACAACCTGATTTTTATGAAATGCAAGATGCTTATTAAAAAACTAAAGTTTGTTCTGTTTGTAAAAACGAATCACTGCTGAAGCAAGTCGTTTAATGTCATGCCTCATAGTTGCAGAAGCTTGTTTCCCTTGGAGTGGTGCTTGAAAGACTTTATAACCATTAGCAATTAATTGTTCTCTATTACAATTCACCGGTTCTGATCCTTTTAATCGGTACTCTTCAACCAAAGAAGAAGGAAGCAAATCATCCTGGGCCAAAATTGCATTAAAAATTCTTTTAGTAATTCCCATATCAGCCAATTGTGCTTCTATTGCTCTTACATGGCCTCCAACATCCAAACCATCAGTTTCTCCTGGTTGCGTCATTAAATTACAAATATATAGAGTCGGAGCCTTGCTGTTTTGAATTGCCTGGACAATTTCTGGAACAAGTAAATTAGGCAATAAAGATGTATAAAGACTACCAGGACCTAGCAAAATAAGTTCAGCGTTTTTAATAGCTTCTAATGCACTTGGTAATGCAGGTGGACGATCTGGATAGCAACCAATTCTCAAAATCGGTTTTGAAGATTTACCAATAGCTGATTCTCCTTCTATTCTTTCGCCATTTTCTAATTCTGCCCATAAACGTACATCTACATTAGTTGCAGGAACAACTTGACCTCTAACGGAAAGAACACGACTTGAAGCAGTAATTGCTGCCTCAAAGTTTCCAGTAATCGCTGTTAAAGCTGAAAGAAACAAATTTCCGAAACTATGACCTTCCAAACCGCTTCCAGCTAAAAAACGATATTGAAATAATCGAGTTAAGAGTGGTTCTTCTGTAGAAAGAGCAGCTATACAGTTTCTTATGTCTCCAGGGGGCTGAACTCCAAGCTCTCGCCGCAAAATACCACTACTTCCACCATCATCTGCAACAGTTACAATCGCTGTAATCCTACTGCTATATCTCTTTAATCCTTTTAAAAGAGAAGATAATCCTGTACCCCCTCCAATAGCAACAATATTAGGACCTCTATTTAGCTTACTTTTGGCATGTAGTGCATCAACTAAAAACCTATCTCGATTAGAAGAAGATGCTTGCCTTATAGATTCAAAACTTCTTCCTATTCCTCTAAAAAGCAAGACTAATCCTAAAGACAAAACTAATGGGCCAGTAATACTTCTTGGAAGAAAAGTTGTAATAGCATTCAAAAACCAAAACAACATTTCAACAGTCCAATAAATTGGACGCATATCTGCCCAGATTGCTGCTCCTAATAAAGTGATCAGCAGCCCAAATCCAGAAGCAATCAACCAACGTTTAACAACTAATCCAGGTAAAAGCCATCTAATTGCACGCCTAAAACGCAAAAAGAGATTCATTTGATAAGCACTATCAAATGGTCTTTTCCTAGATCTCCTGAATTTGGAGTGATTTCTTCTACGATTCTTCACATGTATTCCCAGAATTTCTTATAAATAAAGATATAAAGCAATGTTAGGTAAACTCACTTAAATCATTATTTAAGGCATTATAAGAAAAAGTAGCTGCATCGAAAGTGATAAGACATAAGAAGGCACAAGTCGTTGAAATGGAAGGCTTAACAATGCGTTGGGGTGATATTTCCATATTAAATAACGTCAATCTTACTATGAAACCTGGTGAAACATTATCAATAATAGGTCCTTCTGGTTCAGGCAAATCAACAATCCTTAGATTACTTGCTGGCTTATTACTACCTACCGAAGGAAGACTTCGACTATTTGGTAAAGATCAAAATTATCTAAGGTTAGATCAAAATCATCCCCCTGACGTGCGTCTTGTGTTCCAAAACCCTGCTCTATTAGGATCTTTAACTGTAAAAGAAAATGTAAGCTTTATTTTAAGAAAAGATAAGACTCTTAGTTCAAGCGAAATAAATGAAAAAGTTAAGCGAAGCCTTTCTGCCGTTGGACTCTACGACATAGAAAATAAATTCCCAGGTCAATTAAGTGGAGGAATGCAAAAAAGAGTAAGTTTTGCAAGAGCTCTAATCAACGATCCTATTATTAAAGAAGAAAAGATGCCATTACTTCTATACGACGAACCTACGGCTGGATTAGATCCCATAGCATGCACGCGTATAGAAGATTTAATTGTTAAATCAACCAAAGTCGCAAATGGATGTTCAATTGTCGTAAGTCATGTTTTAAGCACAATTGAAAGAACTTCTAACAGAGTTTTATTGCTTTATGGTGGTTCATTTCAATGGGATGGTTCTATTGATGATTTCAAACAAAGTGAAAATCCTTTTGTTAAACAGTTCCGCGGGGGTAACCTGCAAGGACCTATGCAAGCAGAGGACATTTAATTTCTATGCGTCGCAGTTTTCGTGATGCCATTGTAGGTCTCTCCTTAATAGGAGGAATTGCCGTTTTTTCAGGCTCAATTCTTTGGCTCAGAGGGTTCAAATTACAAGCAAACAGCTGGGAAGTAACAGCAGACCTTCTTGATGCAAGTGGCCTTGCTGTTATGTCTCCTGTTACATATCGAGGTATAAATATAGGCTCAATCAAAAAGATAAATTTCACGCCAAAATCTGTAGAAGCAATTATTCAAATCAATTATAAAAACTTACTACTATCTAAACCTGTTTATGCAAAAATAATCACTAGTTCTGTATTGGGTGGAGATGCACAATTAACACTAATTAGTGAAGGCCAATCAAACGACTCAAGAAAATTCAATCCAAAATCAAAAAATTGCGATTCGCTTAATAATTTATGCGACGGAGATGTAATTCAAGGACAAAGTTTAAAAAGTCTATCTACTTTAACAGAAGGATTTGAAGCAATGCTTAGTCAAGCGGAAGAAGAAAAGATTGTTTTAGGTTTATCAAAATCAATGAGACAATTTGATAATACACAGAAAAATCTAGATGAGTTAATTTATCAATCTAAATCTGAATTAACTAGAGCTCAACCTATTATTACACAATTAATTGAAGCTTCTTCACATTTAAACAACATTTTAGCCGCAATAAATAATCCAAAAACTATTAATGAAATCAAAGAAATATCAACAACGTCTAACTCAATAGCAAAAAAACTTGACAGGTTGGGGGCAGATATTGAAGAGGTTATAGATGATAAAGAATTAATGGATGCACTTCGTGAGATAACAATTGGTTTAAGTAAATTGTTTAATGAGCTTTATCCATAAACTTAGTTTAATTAAACTTCATTAATAGCATCCATTGCAATGGCAGCTATTGCTTGGTCGCTAGCTTTTGGTAATTGAACATATTTACCACCTGCTGCATCTGCTAAGTCTTTTCCCATTCCACTAGCAATAAATTTTCTTTCAGTATCAATAACTAATAATTTAATCCCAAGACTTCTATAACGAGAAGCAACATCAATAACTTCTTGCTTTAAATCTGGTGATTCTTCTCCTTCAAGAATAGGCTGTCCTAAAGAGGTACTTAAAGGAACATTGCCTCTCCCGTCAGTTATTGCAACCACTACAACCTGACCCAAATCCCCTGTAGCAAGGGCATTGGCGCCTACTCGAGCAGCTTGGGTTAAACCATGCGCTAAAGGGGATCCCCCACCACAAGGCATGGTTTCTAATCTTCTCTTGGCAGCAGTAATCGATCTTGTTGGAGGTAATAAAACCTCAGCCTGATCCCCTCTAAAAGGTATAAGAGAGACCTCATCTCTATTCTCATAAGCTTCAGTTAACAGGCGAATAACCGCTCCTTTTGCACTTTGCATTCTATTTAATGCCATTGAGCCACTTGCATCTACAAGAAAAATGACCAAAGCCCCTGCTTTTCTTTGTAAAAGCTTTACCCTTAAATCCCCTTCCTCAACAATTACTTTTCTATCCGGATCTCTAGCCCTTCTAACTTTTTGATATGGAGCCGCAGCTCTTAAAGTTGCATCTACAGCTATTCGAGTTACAGGTCCTCTGGGCAAAATCGGCTTAACATACCTTCCTCTACTATCACTCAGTACTGCTGATCGACTTCCACTATTTCCACTTTTAGATTTTGCTGATGCAAAAAGTAAAAGATCTGGATCAACAGCACAAGCCTCTGGATCAAGCATAAATTCTTCTGGGACAGGAGGGGATGATTCATCATCAGGGGTATCATCATCCTCTTCTTCTTGGTCTTGCTCAGAATCATCATCTTGGGATTGATCTGGAGGCGGCGGCTCTTGTTCTTGAGGTGGTGGCGGTTCTATTTCTTCATCTTGAGGAGGGATTTGTAAAGCTCTTGGAGCAATGACAAGACGAACAGCGATTTGCAAATCCTCTGCATCAACTTGATCTCTTCCACTCAATGCAGCATGCGCTTTTGCTACACGCACTGCATACAATTCCGAACGATGTCCTTCAACCCCACCTCTAATCGCTTCTTTAACTAAATATTCAATTTGTTGATCAGTAACCTGAACATCAGGCAACCATTGTCTCGCAAGCAAAAGCTGAGTTGCAAGAGCATCTGTATCTTGAGACCATTTTTTAGAGAAGCTTTCACTACATTCTCCATGAGAGATAGCAGACTGAGTGATTTCTACTCTTTGCTCATTTGAAATTATTTGATCAGCAGATAAAACTATTGCAAAACGATCAAGTAAATGATCGCGCAATGCACCCTCCTCAGGGTTATAAGTAGCAATTAAAAGAGGTCTACAAGGATGTCTGAGACTTAAACCTTCTCTCTCAACTCGATTTTCACCTGCACCACAAGAAGCAAGAATTAAATTAACTATTCCATCATCCAAAAGATTTAATTCATCAACATAAAGAACTCCTCTATGAGCTTCAGCCAATAAGCCTGGCTGAAAAACAGGGATACCGCTTGACAAAGAAGCAGCAACATCTACAGCTCCTACAAGTCGATCTTCTGTAACACCTAAAGGAACCTGGACAAATGGTGCTGATGTGACACATTTAGGTATTTCATCCAGATTAGATGAATTAGCAGACAAGTTATTCAGAAGCAACTCTTGTGTTGCCTCATCCCATTCCTCAGGAGAATCAGGATCTAAATTTCTTCCAATAGGTTTTTGTTTATCATTAGATAAGAGCCTTTCAGAAAGAGCATCAAGATCAATAACCTCAATAGGAGGAAGCAAAGCATGCAGTCCCCTTGCTAGAACAGATTTACCTGTACCTCTTCCACCAGCAATAATTACTCCCCCTAGTCCGGGGTCTACTGCAGCCAACATCAAAGCCAGCTTTAATGTTCCATGCCCAGTAATTGCGGCCAAAGGGAAAGCCCTTCCAGCCATTTCTTTTGAGGCCTTATCTCTTTGTTCAGAGATTTTCATAGTGGCACCTATTCCTTCATCAACCATGATCTTCCTAACTGGATCAAACTTTTTAGATGCTTTCTAATGATCGCATGAATCATCCAATTATCCCTGAACCAAGAAGTCTCGCCATCGGACTAGGAGCCAATATCCCAAGCAAAATTGGAAATCCTATTGAAACTCTAATAACCCTTAGAAAGCAAATCGAAGAAATCATTGAACAATGGGTAAATGAAATTTTATTTAACGAAAATTTAATAGAACACGCTCATTTGAATTTACGATTTAGATGGTCTCCATTATTTGAAAGCAGGCCAATAAAAGGTTCTCCCAAGCAACCAAATTTTATTAATGCTGTTCTTATAATTGATGGTGAACGAATCTATTCAGTAACTCCAACAGAAAATAAGATTTCAATTCTATTTTCAAAATTTCAAAATCTAGAGAAAATATATGGAAGAAAAAACAAGTCAAAGAGTGTCCGATGGGGTTCTAGACCAATAGATATAGATCTTTTAGCATGGGGCGATCTACAAATAAACAATACAACTCTTACACTTCCTCATAAAAGATTAATTGAAAGAGATTTTGTAATTCTTCCATTAGCTTTTGCTCTCACAGAATGTAGTGATAGTCCACCTAAAAGACTCCCGCCTCAAAATGGATGGAAAGAATAAAAATTCAAAGCAAAAGCAATCACAATTTTTATAGATTGTTTGGCATACTTAAAAAGAAAAAATCAACATGTCCCCTTTATCCCCAAAAGAACCTTCAAAGCTTTTAGAAACAAAAGCATGTATGGACGCAAAAAAAATTCGTTTTGAAATAAATAAAATTCAAATGCCTAATGGTATGAATGGAGAATTTGGACTTATACGACATCCAGGTGCATCTCTTGCCGTCCCTATTACAGATCAAGGCGAAGTAATTATTCTGAGACAATATCGTTTTGCCGTAGAAAGAAGAATCCTAGAATTCCCAGCTGGCACTCTAGAAGCAGGAGAAGATCCATTAACAGCTATTAAAAGAGAAATTCAAGAAGAAAGTGGCTACAAAGCATCCAAATGGGATTCTCTAGGTCAAATGATTCCTGCACCTGGATACGCCGATGAAATTATTCATATTTATTTAGCAAGAGATTTAGAATTACTTACTAATAAGCCACCTGGAGACGAAGACGAGGATATTGAAATACTAAAAATGTCTAAAGATGAGTTTAATCAGTTAATTAAGGATGGGAATGAAGCCTTGGATGGCAAAACAATAACTGCATGGTTTAGAGCTTGCCAAGAACTAAACATATAATTAAAAGCTAAATGCATAATCGTTTATTATTTTGGCACAGAAGAGACCTAAGAGTTAATGATAATATTGGCTTAAATAAAGCAATTGAATTAAGTAAAGCTATTATTGGTGTTTATATTTTAGACCCTAAAATAATCAGTACAAAAGAAAGTATAACTCCAATCTCAAATTCAAAGATTTGGTTTTTGCTTAAAAGTCTTTTAGAACTGAAAGAAGCATGGCATAATAAAGGTAGTAGTCTAATAATCTTAAAAGGTAACCCTAACTATCTCATCCCAAAATTAATTGATTCATTAAAAATTCAAAATATTTTCTGGAATCGAAATATAGAGCCATACGAAGTCAATAGAGATATAGAAATAGAGTATATACTTACAAAAAAAGGGAAAAAAGTTTTAAAGTTTTGGGATCAATTGTTAGTAGATCCAAATTCAATTAAAACGTTAAATGATCAACCTTATAAAGTATATGGAGCTTTTTTTAAAAAATGGAATGCAATCCTAAATCTAGAAAATAGCATAAAAGAATCAGAAGGAATCTGTCCTAATAATTTAATAGGTTTAAATAACTTCGAATCATCAAGGCTAAAAGATTCAGGTCTATACAATTTATCTCAAAAAAGTATCGAAGATATAGATATAATTCTAGAAAGAACAAATTATAATCAGTTTCACATTTCCCCTTGCAAGCCTGGGGAAAAAGAAGCAAAGGCGCAATTAAATTATTTCTGCAAAAATCAAACTATATTGAATTACGATAAAAATAGAGATATTCCTTCATTAAAAGGGACATCTTGCCTTAGTGCTTCACTAAATCTAGGAACAATTAGCTGCAGGGAAACCTGGAGAGCAGCAAAACAATCTAAGCTTATATCCAGAAATCAAAGAGAAGAACAATCTATTAATACTTGGATAAAAGAACTTGCTTGGAGAGAATTCTATCAAAATATATTATTAAACTTTCCACAATTATCTAATGGTCCTTATAGGAAAAAATGGGAGAAATTTCCCTGGGCAAATAATGAAGAATATTTTAATAGCTGGCTAAATGGAACAACTGGATTTCCAATTATTGATGCTGCAATGCGTGAATTGAATACAACTTCTTGGATGCACAACAGATGCAGAATGATCGTATCTTCTTTTCTAGTTAAAGATCTATTTTGCAACTGGCAATGGGGAGAAAAAGCATTTATGAATATTCTTGTAGATGGTGATCTTGCTGCTAACAATGGAGGGTGGCAATGGTCTGCTAGCAGTGGAATGGACACAAAGCCACTGAGAATTTTCAATCCATCAAGACAAGCACACAACTTTGACCCAAAAGCTGATTACATTCGATATTGGATTCCAGAACTAGCTCATGTGCCTACAGCTGATTTAATAACAGGAGAAATTACTCCTATTGAGAGAAAAGGCTATCCAAGCCCCTTAGTCAATCATAAAGAACAGCAGGCTATATTTAAAAAGTTATATGCAAAACTGACTACTTAAAAAGCAACTTATAAATTGTATAGCTTCCTTAAAATAGTAACAACATATTCTTGTTGATCTAGCCTCATTTCAGGGAAAATAGGTAAGCTAAGAACCTGATCACAGAGACTCTCTGTTACAGGCATTGAGCCAATCTTATAAGATAATTCTTTATATGCTGGCTGAAGATGTATAGGTTTTGGGTAATAAATAATTGTATTTATCCCATGCTCTTCAAGTTTAAGTTTTAATAAAGATCTTGAATTGTGCAGACTCGATTCAAGGTTATTATTTCTGATAATATTCATATTATCAGAAATAAAATTAGAATTCTCTAATTGAAAATTTTTAATTCTAACTACAAACTGATTCCAACTATGCACAAAATTTGAATATTCTGCGAAAACTGGTATTTCTATATCATCAAAATCTTTAAGCATATTTGCATATCTATTTGCAATTTCCGTCCTTTTCTTTATCCAATAATCTAGTTTAGGTAATTTTACATTCAATATTGCAGCTTGAATTGCATCTAATCTACTGTTATAGCCTAGCTCAGTATGAAGGTAGCGTTCTGGCATCCCATGAACAGCTAACTCTTTCATGCGTCTAGCTAAAGCCGAGTCATGAGTACTTACGGCACCGCCGTCACCAGCTGCACCTAAATTTTTTGTAGGGAAAAAACTAAAGCAACCAATATCTCCCCAGCTGCCAACCGCTTTACCCTTCCAACGTGCCCCTGCTGCTTGTGCACAATCTTCGATAACTTTTAAATTATATTCTTTAGCTATACATAGCAATTGCTCCATGTCAGCTGGACATCCAAAAAGATGCACTGGCATTATTGCTTTTGTCGCACTAGTTATAACATTTCTAATTTGTTGATAATTTATCAAATAATTATTTTGGTCAACTTCTACAAAAACTGGTTTAGCTCCAACATTACTAATTGCCTCTGCTGTTGCAAAAAAGCTAAAAGATGGAGTTATGACCTCATCTCCAGGACCAATATCTAATGCTCTAAGAGCAAGAATTAAAGCATCAGTACCACTATTGCAGCCAATCAAATAAGGTACATCTAAATAAGATGCAAATGCTTTTTCAAAAGCCTGAACCTCCTCACCCCCAATATATTTTCCACTATGTATAACTTTGAGAACAGCATTCTCTATTTCAGACTGCAATTCAAGAATTTGCTTTTCAAGACTAAAAGGAGGGACTTGCATATTTAGAAATTAAAACTTAGTACCTTTGTATTCATTTTTTTAATCATCCATACCAAGGTGGCTCTTTACCAGGATGCCATTTAATATTGCAACCTATAGATGGTTTTTGATCAATCAAAGTAGTTTGACCTGATAAAACTATATCAATAGCAGAACGTAAATCTCTGGCTGTAACTGGTTCTTTGTTGCCAGGACGGCTTCCATCCATCTGGCCTCTATATTTCAATAATTGTTGACCTTTAGATGAAGGCGCAAAAAGAAAAAAGTCTGGCGTACAAGCAGCCTTAAGTGAAATAGCTAAAGATTGACTTTCATCAAATAAATAAGGGAAAGTCCATCCATGCGAATTAGCTTGAGCCGAAAGAAACTTAGGACCATCTTGAGGATGGGTAATCAAGCTATTACTAGAAACGGCAACAAATTGAACCTTCTTCTGATAATCAATATGCAAATTAGTAATACCACTTTCAATATGCTTTACAAACGGACAATGTGCGCAAATAATCATCAATAACAAAGGCTTTTCAAAAAACATTTTGCTAGAAAAGCTTTTCAATCCTTGAAAGTCATCATCAAGGCGAGTCCCAGGCACTCCAGATAAATCAAAATAAGGTAACTGAGTCCCTAAAGGAAGCATTGTAGAAGAAGTTCTCACCATGAATTGAATCCTTTTTTGATCCGTTGAAAAACTACTTTTTAACTATATAAATAATCGAAATCAAAAGCTTTACCCAAAATAAGAGAGAATTAGATAATGATTCTAATGATTTCGAACAGATGCTTCTAGACCTAAGTGGAAAAAAAATCCTCGTTACAGGAATTGCGAACAATCGTTCAATCGCATGGGGCATAGCCCAACAATTAAAAGCTGCAGGTGCGGAGTTAGGAATTACATATCTTCCTGACGAAAAAGGCCGGTTTGAGGCAAAGGTAAGAGACCTTACTGCACCGCTTAATCCAAGTCTTTTCCTTCCTTTAAATGTTCAAGATGGCAAGCAAATCTCAGAAGTTTTTGAGATTATCAAAAAAGATTGGGGCCAATTAGACGGTCTTGTCCATTGCCTTGCCTTTGCTGGGAAAGAAGAGCTAATTGGAAATTATAGTGATACAAGTTCAGAAGGGTTTTCTCGCGCTCTAGAAATCAGTGCATATTCTCTAGCCCCTCTTTGTAAACATGCAAAACCATTATTCAGCAAAGGTGCTGGTGTTGTAACTCTCACTTATTTGGGAGCAGAGCGAGCAATACCTAATTACAACGTAATGGGAGTAGCAAAAGCTGCTCTAGAGGCTTCTGTTCGCTATCTTTCGGCTGAGCTTGGAGAAGATAAACAGGTAAGAATAAATGCCATCAGTGCTGGACCTATAAGAACTTTGGCAAGTTCAGCAATTGGTGGAATATTAGATATGATCCATAATGTTGAAGAGAAAGCGCCATTAAGAAGAACAGTGACTCAAATTGAAGTAGGCAATACAGCTGCATTTCTTCTAAGTGATTTATCTAGTGGCATCTCAGGACAAACAATTTATGTTGATGCAGGATATTGCATTAATGGCATGTAATCTCTTGAGATGATATGACTTCCAAAAGACAAGGCAAAATTCATAGAGTCACCAAAGAAACAGATGTTCTCGTTAATCTGAATCTTGATGGCACTGGGAAATCCAAAATCAAAACTGGAGTAGGTTTTCTTGATCACATGCTTCAACAAATCGCTAGTCATGGACTTGTGGATTTAGAAGTAACTGCTAAGGGTGATACACATATTGATGACCATCACACGAATGAGGATGTAGGTATAGCTCTGGGGCAAGCTTTATCTAAAGCACTAGGAGATAGAAAAGGTATTAAACGTTTTGGGCATTTTGTTGCGCCTTTAGATGAAGCCTTGATTCAAGTTGCACTAGATTGCTCTGGTAGGCCCCATTTAAGTTTTTCAGTTGATATCACAGCTCCAAAAGTAGGTACATATGACACGGAATTAGTAAAAGAATTTTTCGTTGCCGTTGTAAATAATAGTGGTCTTACCCTTCATATACGCCAATTAGATGGCTCCAATGCTCATCACATTATTGAGGCAAGTTTTAAAGCATTTTCAAGAGCATTAAGAATGGCAATTGAAATTGATTCAAGACGAATGGGAAAAATACCAAGTAGCAAAGGGGTTTTAGAACAAGCAGGCACAAAAAACTAATCATTTTTCGAAAAGAAAAGACGAAAGCTCACAGCTGGAAAACTTTTAAGCGAAAATCAAGGACAATTGCATCAATAATTGTGCTGACATCTACTTTGGAAAACGCAGAAAAAAGAACAACGCCATTATTTAATCAAGAAGATTGGGCAAGCGCTTACTGCAATGTTGAAAAAGAACTTGAAAATGTTGAATTAAAGGTTGTCAAAGGTGAAGTGCCCAAAGAATTATGTGGAACTTTTTATCGAAATGGGCCTGGTCAATTAGAACGAGCAGGAACCTGGGTTCATCATCCTTTCGATGGCGATGGAATGATAGCCGCAATGAAATTTAAAAATGGAAGAGTCCAATTAAGTAATCGTTTCATTGAGACTGAAGCCTGGGTAGCTGAACAAAAAGCAAAAAAATTTCTTTATAGGGGTGTATTTGGCACTAAAAAACCTGGAGGGATTCTTGCTAATGCTTTTGATTTGCGTCTTAAAAATATCGCCAACACAAACATCGTCAAACTAGGGAATGAATTACTTGCTCTTTGGGAAGCTTCAAGCCCTCATTCTCTTGATCCAGAAACTCTAAAAACTAATGGGATTTCATATCTAAATGGTGTCCTAAAGCCTGGAGAAGCTCTAAGTGCACACCCAAAATTCGACCCTGGTCATCATCAAAAGAAGAAAAAAATGGTGACTTTCGGCGTGAAAACTGGTCCAAAAAGCAAAATTAGATTAATGGAGTTCTCTACAGAAGGGCAGTTGTTATTTGATAGAAAAGATATATTTAATGGTTTTGCCTTTCTACATGATTTTGCAATAACTCCTAACTGGGCAATATTCATTCAGAATGCCATCGATTTTAATCCCCTCCCTTTTATTCTTGGGGCCAAAGGAGCTGCTCAATGCCTTTCATCAAAGCGAAATGGTCAATCGAAATTCTGGTTAATTCCTAGGGATAGTGGACAATTTGCTGGAGGAAATCCAAAGATTTTTAATGCTCCCAATGGATTTGTCTTTCACCATTTAAATGCTTGGGAAGACAACGATAAAGTAACTATAGAAAGTATATTTTACGAAGACTTCCCTTCCATAGGTCCTGATCAAAATTTCCGGGAAATAGATTTTGATCAATTACCAGAAGGAATTTTAAAAAGATGCAACATAAACCTCTCAAACAATGAAATCAGTACGGAAATTCTAAGTAATCAATGTTGTGAATTTGCAATGGTAAATCCACTTAAACAAGGCTTACGTGCACAATATAGCTGGATGGCTATTGCAGAAAAGAAATCTGGGAATGGGCCACTTCAAGCTATTAAAAAATTAAACTTGTTAACTAAAAAAGAATGTCTATGGAGTTCTGCACCAAGAGGTTTCGTTGGGGAGCCGTTATTTATCCCGCGAGAACACTCTCACAAAGAAGATGAAGGATGGGTAGTTGTATTAGTGTGGAATGGTAAAAGATCAGGAACAGATCTTGTAATACTTAAAGCAGAAGATCTTAAGGAAGAAGCAATTTTGGAATTACCAATTGCAATTCCTCATGGATTACATGGAAGTTGGGTTAATGATTAAAAAATAAGTCTAATTTGACCATGATGTTGAATTTAAATTAAGAATCCTACTTAGTTCTGGCTTTAACAATTCCAAAGCCTTTCCTCTATGGCTAAATAAATTTTTGGTTTCATTATTCATTTCAGCAAAAGTTAATTCTTGTCCAAGAGGTTGAAAAATTGGATCATAACCAAAACCAAATTTTCCTCTAGGAGTAAAAGTTATATAACCTTCACATACTCCATGCACTTCTAATAATATTTCTTCTTTAGAAGCAATACAAATTGCTGCGACAAATTTGGCACTTCTATTAATTTTATTACCAAGTTCCTTCAGAATTTTAGTTACTCTTTCTTGATCACTTTTAGCATATCTAGAAGAATAAACACCTGGCTTTCCTCCTAGCTGATCAACCATCAATCCAGAATCATCAGCAAGTGACCAAAAGCCAGAGAAATTAGCCATTGATGAAGCTTTTATTCTTGCATTTTCTTGAAAAGTTACTCCTGTTTCTTCACAATTCCATCCATTTGGAGGAGAAAGCAGATCTAGAGGAAAATCTGATAAAAGTCTAGAGAACTCTTTAAATTTACCAAGATTAGTGGTAGCTAAAACTAAACTTTTATTCTTAACTTTGAAATTCATATTCCTTCCACTAATTCTTTTGCTAAATGAAGAGTAGACAAAGCCTCTTCTTTTGTTGGAGCTTCACAATATATTCTAAGAAGTGGTTCAGTTCCAGAAAAACGAAACATAAGCCAATGACTAGTACCTAATCTAAGTTTAATTCCATCAATAGTAATAACTTCCTCAACTAATTTCCCTCCAATCTTTCCAGGTGGGTTTTGCCTCAGAAACAATTCACATTTTTTTCTAAGCTCCGAATTCTCAAGAACAACATCAATTCGATCAAAATGACTATAACCAAAATCATTTTGCAAAGAAGAAATACGCTGCCCAAGAGGCTGAGAGCCTTCGGCTATAGCTTCTAACAAAAGCAAAGCAGCATATAGTGCATCTCTTTCAGGAATATGTCCTCCAAATCCAACACCTCCTGACTCTTCTCCTCCTACTAAAACCTGCCTAGAAAGCATTTCAGATGCAATATATTTAAACCCAACAGGAAGTTCTAATATTTCTCTTTGATAATAATCAGCCACAAACCTAATCAAATCTGACCCACTAACTGTCTTCACAACACAACCTGAAAGTTTTTTCACTCTTGCCAAATGATCAATAAATAAAGGAATCAATAATTGTGTATTGCAATACTTTCCTTTTTCATCTATTACTGCGATTCTATCTCCATCTCCATCAAAAACTATTCCCAAAGGAATAAAACCTGATTTTGCGCAATTTTCTATATTCAATATTAATTGACTTAAATACTTTAAAAGTGGCTCGGGTGGATCTCCTCCAAAAAATGCATCCCTATTAGAACGAATTTCATGAATATTATTATCTTCAAATAGTTCTGATAGGCAACCTGCAGCAGAACCATGCATTGGATCAACTAAAACTTTAATATTTTTATCTTTAAGAGCAGTAGATATCGCAGAGATATCAAATTTTCTACGTAATTGATTCAAATGCTCTTTTCTACAATCAAATATTTTAGTCTTTCCTTCAATTGGAACAATACCCCCCCCTGCTAGAAGTCTCTTCTCAACTGCACTAGTAAATTCTCTTTCAACTGAACCTCCTAAATAACTTTTAATCTTTAAGCCAAGCCATTCCGGTGGATTATGACTCGCGGTAATAACCAAAGCACCTAAAGCTTTATGATTTACTACTGCCCAACTGCAAGCAGGAGTGGTTACTGAGGTTGAAGAAATAAGTGGTTCAAGTCCACAGCCCCTTACAGCAGATGCAATTGCTTCTGCCATTTCCTTTGCTAAAAATCTCTGGTCATATCCAATGACGATTTGATTACTAGAAAGATCTTCAGGAGCTCTATATGCAAGCTCCTGAGCAGAAGCAACTGCAACTTTTAAAAGTCTTTCTAAAGTAAAATCGACACCTAATATTCCTCTCCATCCATCAGTACCGAATTTAATTGGATCAGAATTTAAATTCAATTTAGTGTTCCCCATAATAATTAATTTGCAATTGTCTATCTCTAAGAGAACTAGCTTATCGTGTCTATATGATTTCAAAATCCACAAGAAAAGATTTAATTAATGATCGCCTACTGCAAAGCTGGGTTCGTTGTAGGCGCAAAGCTTGGCTGGATAGTCATGGAGATAAAAGTCAAAAAATATGGACCGCACATAAAGCTCTTCAATTAGATCATCAAAAAAAGAGTTTTTTGGCTTTTATTCAAAAACAACCTGGTATTGGAATCAAAGCTTGCTTAGAAGGAAAAACTGATGTTTTTGGAGTACGCGTTCAAGGTGAGATTGCTCAAGAAAGAATTAAATCAAATTTAGTTCTTTCACAAAAAACCAAAGGCAAGAGTAAATGGGGAGAATTTAGCTATAGACCTGTAATAACTCGTCAAGGGAAAAACATTACTAGAGAACATAAATTATTACTTATGATGAATGGAATTTTACTAGAAAAAATACAAGGTTTCAAAGTGAATAAAGGAGTTGTAATCTGCTTAACTAATAATGGTCTTAAAATAAATACCGTGCCACTTCATAGCGGTTTATATACAGATTTAATAGAAACTATACATAAAATAAAAAAGGATTTATCTCACTTTATCCCACCTCCAATAACATCGAATCGAAAGAAATGCTCTTTATGTTCTTGGCAAAATTTTTGCAATCAAGAAGCAATTAATCTTGGTGATTTAAGCGAAGTCAATGGTATTGGGAAAAGAAGAAAAGAAATACTAAATAATATAGGAGTTAAGTCCATTAAAGATTTAGCAAGAGAAAATCCAATTAGTCTTCAAACAAAATTAAATACATTTGGTGAAAAAAATAATATTGAAATTGCACATCAAATAATTCTGCAGGCAATATCACAAGTCTCAGGAAAGAAAAAAAGAATAAATACAAGTAGTAGCCTATCAGAAATTAAAAAATCTCAAGGTATTTTAATTTACGATATTGAATCAGATCCTGATTCAAATCATGATTTCCTGCATGGATTTATTTCTATCAAGAGATCTAAAAATGGTAGTTTTAATCTAAAAAATGCTAAATATCATAATATTCTAAATCTCGAAAATGATAAGCAAGAATTAATCTGGAAAAGAATAAAGAGAAAGTTAAATCAATACAAACAATGGCCTGTTCTTCATTATGGTCAAACCGAGTTATTATCAATAATTAAAATCGCAAAAATAAATGGTGCAAGTACAAATGAAATAAGAGCTTTAAAAAACCGCTTTATTGATATCCATTCATGTTTAAAAAGTCATTGGATTCTGCCAACAAATAATTATAGCTTAAAAGCTATAGCTAAATGGCTAGGGTTTAATTGGAGGGAACCAAATGCTGATGGACCCAAAGCATTACTTTGGTGGAGGCAATGGAAGTGTTCGAGAAAGACAGGAAAAAAATACTCCAAGAATCTATCATTAATTTTTGATTATAACCGCGATGATTGTCTTGCAACCTGGGAAATTGCAAAATGGATTTTAGAAGAGAATTAAGTATATTTTATTCTTCATTAAAGATGCTTGTAAAACCAATTGGGATTTCTATTCTAATTCTCAACATTTTTTCTGAAATAAAAAGCTCTTTATTAAACAAATATTTTGATCTAATAAGTGCAAGCCCTAAAAAACAAGAATCATTAATCTTAACAACTGTTGTTATTTCACCTACTACTTTATGTCCTGAGTCAAAAACAAGAGAATTAACAAGCTGATTAGCCTTGATTCCAGAAGAATCAACAGAGTCCACTTCCCAATAACGCAATTGATGTTTCAACGAATTGCTTCTAAAAATCCTTGCCATTGCTTCTTGTCCTAAATAACAACCTTTATTTAGATTGACAATGTCTGAAAGACCTAATTCAAATGGATTATTTTCACCATTAATTTCTCTAGAATATGTAGGAAGTCCTTGCTTGATTTTCCAAACCTCTAAATCTTGTAAACTAGTTTTTATTAATGCATTAAATTCATTTGGCAACTTCTGATCTAATTCAAACCATTGAACACTTGAATTTTTCCATGAAAGATTCATAGTTAATATTTGCACCCTCTTAATATCATTCCTATAGCTAACTTTAATTTTATCTGCAGGAAAAATTACACGTTCAAAACCTTCTAGGACATCATTAATATTTCCCTCGATGACAATTAAATCTGCACCTTCTTCATGCAATTTCACTTCCAACAAAGCATTCATTTTTCCAGTTAAAGACAACCAACAGGTTCTAATAATGTGACCAGAATCAGACCCTAGAAAATCTGTAGTTGTCTGACCATTAAGAAATTTTCGACTCCCCTCACCTAATAAGCTAAACGAAGGAAAGTTTTTTTCCCAAAAAAGATTTGAAGGAAATATCATTTACTCAAAACATTTGCCTTGTCAGCAATATCGTTAAGTAAAAAAATACTTTTTAATGTTAAACCAGCCTCTCTAATTAAAAGTTCCCCACCTTCTTCTCTATCAACAATAGCAATAACTGAATTAACGATATATCCTTCATTACGAAGCTTTTCAACAGCTTTCAAAGATGAGGCACCAGTTGTGACAACGTCCTCTAAAACAGTCACTTTGGAGCCTTTGGGCAAAGAAGGTCCTTCAATCCAAGCTCCAGTTCCATGCCCTTTAGCTTCTTTCCTAATTATCAAGGCGTTTAATTCTCGGCTAAATTGAGCTGCCAACATAGCAACGCCACTTACTAGAGGGTCTGCTCCAAGAGTTAAACCAGCTACTGCACAAGAATCACTTTCAACTTCTCTTAGCAATAATTCACTTATTAAAATAAGACCCTTGCCACTTAAGCAAACAGGCTTGCAATTGACATAATGACTGCTTTCCATACCAGAAGATAAAGTGAATTTGCCATATCGATATGCATCCTTAGCTAAAAGGGTTAGCAATCCTTCTTTCAAAAGCTTGTTGTTTGCCGAATGGTAATTCATATTGGCAGTTGCATCATTGCTACATTGGTTCATTGAGACTCGCTTGCTTTTATTTATTATTAATGCAAATTTATTCACTATTATAAAAATACTCCATTAATTCAATCAAACGGGGGTCTAGCAATCTGGTGAATGCACCAAACTCATAATTTGGCTAAGGCGAGTTCGATCCTCGCGACCCCCATCACCCAAACTTGATGAGATTAATTCTCCTTTTAGTAATCTTGCTTCTTTTTCCAGCATTTTTTGCAGCTGGAGAAGTTGCTGTTTTAAGACTGCGACCAAGTCGAGCACAAAGATTAGTTGAAGAAGGTAAAAAAGGTTCTAAATCAATTTTAAGATTACAAAAACGCTTAAGGCGAGCATTAATTCTTGTTCAATTAGGTGTAACAATTTCACTTATCTCTATTGGCTGGATTGGTAAAGGTTTTGCAAATAAATTGTGGTCAAATGACTTGACTTATAGCAGGTATCTAGATCTTCTTCTTTTTATTTCTCTGGTTTTAATCGCAACAATTTTAGCAGGTTTATTACCTAAAGCATTAGTTCTTAATCAACCTGAAGTTGCAGCTCTTCGACTTTCACCTCTCCTTGAAGCGGCTATGAAAGCAATCTCTCCTTTGCTTGCTTTATTAGAGAAATTCGCCTCACTAATTCTTAAACTAATAGGGCTCAACACCCAATGGGATTCAATTGTATCTGCTCTTTCAGCAGGTGAATTAGAAACTTTGATTGAGACAGGTGGAGTAACAGGGCTACTGCCAGATCAACGAAACATTCTTGAAGGAGTATTTGCTCTGCGAGATACACAAGTAAGAGAAGTTATGGTTCCTCGTTCAGGAATGGTAACTCTACCTAAAGAAGTTAAATTCTCAGAATTAATGAAAGAAGTTCATCGAACAAGACATGCTCGATTTCTTGTTATCAATGAATCTCTTGATGATGTTCTAGGAGTGTTAGATCTGAGACAGCTTGCTCAAGCAATTTCCCAAGGGGTTATGCAAGCAAATACCCCTTTAGAACCCTTTATTAGACCAGCACCTCGAGTTCTAGAGACGGCGAATTTAGCTGAATTAATTCCTTTAATCAAAAGAGGACATCCATTATTACTTGTTGTAGATGAACATGGAGGAACAGAAGGTCTTATTACAGCAGCTGATCTAACAGGTGAAATCGTAGGTGATGAAATCCAATCAGATATCAAAGAACCAGACCTTATTCCCTTAGATACCACAAAAATCAACTGGATAGCAGATGGAGACATAGAAATAATTGATCTAAATCGACAATTATATTTAGATCTTCCAGAAGCTCCTGATCACCATACTCTCGCTGGATTCCTTTTAGAAAAGCTTCAAGAAGTCCCTTCAACAGGAGAAAAACTAATTCATTGTGAGATTCTTTTTGAAATCACTTCAATGAATGGACCTAGAATCAATAAAGTAAAAATAACTCTTCCTAATCAGTCTCCCAAAGAAGGCTTAATGAACGATAATCTCTATAAACCCTGATTCACATTATATGGAACCCAATATGGTCCCAGTGAAGGTTGGGGTAATAGGAATAGGCAATATGGGCTGGCATCACGCTCGAGTCTTAAGCCTCCTAAAAGATGCTGAATTGATTGGGGTAGCGGATCCTGACAGTCAGAGAGGAAATCTTGCAGTTGAACAATTCAATTGCAAATGGTTTGAAAGCTACAAAGATTTATTAAAAGAGGTAGAAGCAGTCTGTATTGCAGTCCCAACGTTGCTTCACCATAAAGTTGGATTGGAATGCTTAAAAGCAAACACACATGTATTAATTGAAAAGCCAATAGCTGCCAATCAAGATGAAGCTTCTGATCTAATAAAAGCATCTAATAAAGCCAATAGGATTCTTCAAGTTGGTCATATCGAAAGATTTAATCCAGCATTTCGAGAATTAACAAAAGTTGTTGCCAACGAAAAAGTTGTAGTTCTTGAAGCAAGAAGGCATAGCCCTCATGGAGATCGAGCAAATGATGTCTCAGTTGTACTCGATCTAATGATTCATGATCTAGATCTAATTTTAGAATTAGCCAATTCAAATGTAATTAGAATCGCAGCAGTAGGAGGTTGTAGCAGCAAAGGGCCTATCGACTATGTAAATGCAACACTTGGGTTCAGTAATGGTGTCATAGCTAGCCTTACCGCCAGCAAAATGAGTCATAGAAAAATAAGAAGTTTAAGCGCACACTGCAAACAAAGTCTTATTGAAACTGATTTTCTAAATCACACTTTGCATATTCATAGGAGAGCTCATGAATGGTATTCAGCAGACCACGGAGAACTGCTTTATCGTAATGATGGATTTATAGAAGAAGTAAGTACTACATCAATTGAACCTTTATATGCCGAACTAGAACATTTTCTTCAATGTGTAAGAGGCAAAGAAAAACCTGCAGTAGGTGGTACACAAGCTTCTAGAGCCCTTCATCTAGCAGATCTAATTGAAAAATCAGTTGAAAATCCTGAATTAGAAATTTGTGTAGATCAAGGTATTTAATATAATTCAAGTAAATTTCACCAAAAAATTTAACCCATACCTTTTCAAAGAGATATGGATTAAATTTTTGTTATTTTTCTTTTGATTAATAGCTCAATACCTACTAATCACAACCAGTTAGCGAAACCCAACTGCAGCTTGCCATACAAAAACAAGCAGAAAGAAAAATAGTGGGATTAGTGGAAGTACGTCCACTGTTGGAGCAAAGGCTTGATAAGCCTCAGGCAATTCTGCAAGCAAGTTAAAGAAAACAGGTACCATCCCTAAAGAAATCATTGGACTTGGATTGCACGCACGCTACCACGTGTGATGTGCTTTAGAACGACTCTGCCATGGAGCGAAATCCTCTGAAAAAGAACCATCCTTTATTGCAAGCCTCATTGCATTAGTAAAACGAATCAAATGTGAAATGTTATGAAGGCTTAATAAAGTTAAACCAAGTAATTCCTTATTACGAATCAAATGATGAAGATATGCCCTGCTATAGCCTTTACAGGTCTCACAAGCGCAGCTTTTATCCAATGGTAAAAAGTCATTCTTAAATCGAGCATTACGCAAATTCCATTGCTCTCCTTCGACTAAAGCGGTTCCATGTCTGCCTAACCTTGTTGGCAAAACACAATCAAAAAGATCAATACCATTTGCTACTGCAAGTGACATTTCTTTAAGTGTACCTATCCCCATCAAATACCTAGGTCGATCTTGGGGCAGCAGAGGGGGAACTTGCCTAACAATTTTATGAATTTCGTTAATTGGCTCTCCAACGCTAACTCCGCCTATTGCGAAACCAGGTAAATCGAATTCTGAAACAACTTGAGCACTTTTTTTACGTAAATGTTCAAAACAACCACCTTGTACTATTCCAAATAGTGCTTGATCTTTTTTGTAATGAGCGGATACACATCGCTTTAACCAATCATGTGTTCTATTGCATGCATCATTAACATCATTTTCTGATGCTGGGAAAGGAGGACATTGATCAAAAGCCATTGCTACATCAGCACCCAAAGCCATTTGAATTTGAATAGATTTTTCTGGAGTAAGCTCTATAAGTTGTCCATCTCTTGGGCTTTGAAAAGAAACTCCTTTGTGATCAATGCTGTTAAGTTTTGCCAAGCTAAATACTTGAAACCCTCCAGAATCAGTAAGTATCGGCTCCTTCCAATTCATAAATTTATGAATACCACCAGCCATACGGACTACATCTTCTCCAGGCTGTAAATGAAGATGAAAAGTATTAGCAAGAATCATTTGCGCAGAGGTACTTTTCAACTGTTCAGAGGTGATACCTTTAACAGTTCCTAAAGTTCCCACAGGCATAAACCTTGGCGTTTTTACTTTTCCATGTGGAGTGTCTAGGACAGCAACTCTTGCAAAAGTTTGAGAACAATTATTTTCAATATGAAACCTAAACACTGAGTTCACTTATTAAAAGTCCTTTTAAAAGAGCAATAAATTAATTTTGAATCTAATTTAACTTCTATAATTTAAAGCTAAATGCTAAAGATTCTGAATAAGCAAAAATGGATTAAAGATTTATCTGGAGCGTGGGTCTTTTATACCATTTTACCAAAATGTCTATGGATTGACTGTCAATTCGAAAGGATTGCTCGTTTTGCACCACTAATTGGAATTGTTATTGGAATATTCCAAGGAATCATCTGGCTAATTTTAGCAAAACTTCACTGGTCAAATATAACAATTTCGCTAATTACAGTTGGGATAGGGATATGGATAACTGGAGGCCTTCATATTGATGGACTAATAGACACAGCAGATGGAATAGCTGCAGGGCCTCAAAAATGCTTAGAGGCCATGAGAGACAGCAGAGTTGGTGCAGCAGGTGTTCAATCCTTCTCTTTGGTAATGCTTCTTCAATTAGCTTCTTTAATAGAATTAGGTGAATTAGCACCTTATTCTTTTCCTATAGCCTGCTTTTGGGGAAGATGTTCTGCTCTCTTTGCTATAGGAAATTTCAAATATCTTGACAAACAGAAATCACAATCATTTCACCAAAAATATTGGCAAGGTAATTTAAAGGAATTTATACCTTCATTAGTCATAATTTTCATGTCGATTCTTTATATAATTTTCTCACCATTACAAAAAGAAAAAGCTCTTTTAGCTCTATATTTCCTATCTATTGGAACTATTCCATCATTGATAATTCCATTTTATCTAGCAAGAAAAATTAAAGGTCACAATGGAGACTCCTACGGAGCTTCAGTTGTTTTAGTAGAAACTTCTACATTTCTTCTTCTGACATTATTTGCATAGGTAGAGTTAACACAAAAGCATTTCCTACCTTTGGTAGAAGTGAATTAAAAGAAAAAGGAGTACTAATTAAGACCAAATCTCCTCCTAACTGTTGAGATAATTGCCTCGCCAGCGCAAGTCCTAATCCACTTCCTGGCAATTCTGAACTACTTGTACCTCTAAAACCTTTTTGAAAAATTCGTTCTCTCTCCTTATCATTAATTGGCATACCGCTATCCCAAACACAAATACCATTATTACTAATCTCAAGACCTATAGACGCAGAAGGAGGGCTATATCTAAAAGCATTTTCCAAAAGATTAGCGACTATTTCACCAATAAGACCTTGATGAATAGATCGAACCTTTTCAGTCCAATCAGGCCAAGATGAAGGTCCTTTCCATAATCGATTTTGTAAATTAGCTTTTGCAGAAGCCCTTTCTATTAATGGTTCAATCAAACTCTTCACATCAATAGAAGACTCTTTTGAAACCAATGGTGGCAATAGCAACCTTGTTGAGCCTTCAGAAATACTAGGAAGCTTCATATTACTTAATTGCTCCAAAGATAAAAGATATTTATTTAATTGATCCTGTTCACTTAAAAGGCCTTGAATTAAATTTATATGATCACTATCTGTACCAATTTTTCTTATCAAGAGTTGTGCGTAAGTTCGTAAAGCTGCTAAAGGATTTCGCAACTGATGGACCATTGCACCTATCTGGTCCTTAAGTCCTGCAAGTTCATTGTTAAGTCTATTGCGATCAAATTCCAAACCCAAACAATGCCCAAGAGCAATAGCAGTTGATTGAAGTCGCTTATCTAAATACTCTGGCCAATTCTCAGTCGAAGGGACTCTTTCAGCTCTAAGAACACCTAATAAAATCGACCCTTCTTGTAATGGGTACCATCTTCTATTAGAGGAAGGAGCTCTTAATTCAGGGTCAGACTCAACTGGTTGTAAAACTTTTTTTGAAGCTGGCCATTCTCCTACAACTTCCAATCTTGGAGAATTTCCGTCATTTGATCTAGCTACATAAACAACCAGATGATCAATATTTTGATCATCTTCATAGCTAATCAATTGCTGCTGTACTAAATTCAAAAACCTGTCAGTCAGATGCATTGAGAAAAATTCTGGGAGAAAAGATTAAAGATGAAGGAATAAAAATGTTGTAAATTTGAAAAAAAGTATTAAGATATATATTAGTAGAAATAGGTGATGAGACTTCCAAGGAAGTTGCTCAAGATTAATTCGGCTCAATTGCACATGAGTGCTAACAGGACTATTTCAGAGGTTACGGGGTTCTCTGCATGCGTCAAGCTGGGTTGATTTGATCACTATTTAAGTCGCAGTGTTTCGCGACAATTTCAGGTTCTATCGCCTAACACTTTGGCATTTACTCTCGAGTTAATGCTCGAGGAGGATTTCTTAGGCGCACCTAAGCATCTTCAATTACTCAAACACTAATTTTAGTTTTTTCATGTCTAAGAAGCGCAAAAGAATTAGCCGCAGAAGACTTGCCGGTCAAAGAGTCATGGCTCATGTACCTATTTTTCACCTCTTAACAGGACAGCATAAGCCTGTTACTGCAGCAAGAAGATACATTGCAGAAGAAGGGATTAGTGCTCCTGCAATACTAAATGTCAGGAGAAATGAACACACTACTGACAGATTTTTTTGGGGAGAAAAAGGTTTATTTAGTGCTCAATATGCAGAAGAAAATCATTTTCTTTTTCCATCATTAAGAGTTATTGTTGATTTCTTAGGAGAAGACAAAATTTTTGCCGGACTTGAGCTTACAGCTGATGATTGGGAAGAAATAGAAGAATATGAATATGCATTTGTTTAAAGCTTATCTACATCCAATTATTAATAGCTAATAAAAATTTAGGTAATAGGCATTGAGGGATTTCATGTCCACCATTGAAAAATTCTAGTTCTACATTGTTTTTATTTAAAACCTCAAAAATGTTTTCTGCAGATTGAGGTGGAACAACATTATCGTTTTTTCCATGAGTCAAAAGGACCGGTGGCCTATTTAATGGAGGAATCCAACCTGGATAAGTAAATCCACTGCAAGAAATAATTCCAGCAACTGGCAAATGACAACCACTAATTAATGCCATAGCTGCTCCTTGAGAAAAACCAACTAATACAGTTTTCTGGAGTCCAATTTCTTTCGTTTCTAATAAATTTAATCGTTTTTTTAAAACTTCTATCTCTTTGGGCATAGATTCCCAATCGTGAGGATAAAGAGAAAACCATTGCCGACCTAGTCCTTGCGGATGTTGATAAGGAGCTTGCAAAAAAAGTAATTCAAAATTCTCATTTGCAGTTGCATTTAAAGCTTTACCAAGAGGCAATAAATCGCCAGCATCCGCTCCCCATCCATGAAGAAAAACCAACCTTTTAGTGGCCCCTTCAGAAAAAATAGAAATAATTTCATTATTCATTCCAACAATTTACTTCTGTGCTACGTAAGTTGAACATTGAATCCATTTAAAACTCTTAAGTCATGTCGCCAAGAGCATTGATAAGTGTCTCAAACAAACAAGGAATATTGCCTTTAGTGAAATCCTTAACGAAAGATCATGGCTTTGAAATTATTTCAAGTGGGGGAACAGCACAACTCCTTCAATCAGAAAACATCCCTGTACAAAAAGTATCTCAGAAAACTGGTTTTCCTGAGATACTTGGAGGAAGAGTCAAAACTCTTCACCCATTAATACATGGAGGAATACTCGCCAAAAAGGACGATCTAAATCATCAAAAAGACTTAAAAGAACTCAATATTGATGTATTTGATCTAGTAATAGTCAACTTGTACCCATTTAAAGAAACCGTATCAAATCCAAATGTCATATGGGATGAAGCTATCGAAAACATCGATATAGGAGGACCAGCAATGATTAGGGCTGCAGCAAAAAACCACCAATCAGTATCTATTTTGACCAATCCTAATCAATACAAATTATTTTTAAACGCTTTAAGTAAAGGTCAAATTTCTCAAGAATTTAAGCAACAATTAGCTTTAGAAGCATTTGAACATACTGCATCATATGACATAGCAATTAGTAAATGGTTATCTCAAAAGCTTAAATCAGAAGAATCACCTTGGATATCTGATTATCCTATTCAACAAAAACTTAGATATGGAGAAAACCCTCATCAAAAAGCAATTTGGTATAGCACCCCAAAAGTAGGCTGGGGAAACGTTAAACAACTTCAAGGAAAAGAACTTAGTACTAATAACCTCCTAGATCTAGAAGCAGCTTTTCAAACAGTTAGAGAATTTGGCTATGAAAACCCTAAAGAAACTAATTATCTAGAAAAAGCTGCCGTAGTTATTAAACATACAAATCCATGTGGAGTTGCAGTTGGTGAATCATTAGCAATAGCATTAAAAAGAGCCCTTGATGCAGATCGAATAAGCGCATTTGGAGGAATAGTTGCTCTTAATGCTCCAGTGGATTTAGCAACGGCAGTCGAATTAAACAATCTTTTTTTAGAATGTGTTGTTGCTCCCTCTTTTGAAAACAAAGCAAGAGAAATACTTTCTCAGAAGAAAAATCTCAGATTATTAGAACTTAATTCACTAGCAATTAATAATACAGAAAGAAAACATATAAGGAGCATAATTGGTGGACTTTTAATTCAAGATCAAGATGATAAAAGAATAAATGAAAAAGAATGGAAGACAGTCACACGAATCTCACCAAATCCTAATGAATCTGAAGATCTTAAGTTTGCTTGGAAAGTTGTTAGACATATCAGATCTAATGCAATTGCCATTGCATCTAATGGCCAAAGTCTAGGTATAGGAGCAGGGCAAATGAATAGAGTTGGTGCGGCGAAATTAGCACTAGAAGCTGCCGGTTCAAAATCTAAAGGAGCCGTGTTAGCAAGTGATGGATTTTTCCCCTTTGATGATACAGTTCGCTTGGCTGCAAAGTATGGAATCTCTGCAATTATTCAACCTGGAGGAAGCATCAAAGACAAGCAGTCTATAGAAGCTTGCGATGAACTTGGTATCAAAATGGTATTAACAGGAATGAGACACTTCTTACATTAAATTTCTAAATTTTAATCTTAAATTATTTTTCTATTTAATTAGATTTAGGGTAATAAGTTATTTTATTTGTTTTTCTAAAAGCAGATAACCTTCCTGGTCCTGCACATACAAAATAAAATGATATGGCTGCATATATGGCAGAAAGCTCGAATATATAATTATGGTTTTCCACAACTGCAAATGGAAATCCTTCAAGTCCAGTATCAATAAAGTGAAAATATAAAGCAAATATCATTGTATTTAGAATTCCCAATGCTGAAATTCTTGCCAAAATACCAGTAGCCAATCCTATAGGACAAATAATTTGAGTTACTGCAGCTGCATAAGTCCAAATCACTGGATCACCAGGTAAAAAAGGAAAATATTTTCCAACAACAAATTCTGCAAACCCTTGTGGATCATTAAATTTCTCCAGACCATGATGAACCATCATCAAGCTAAAAATAACTCGGAGAACAAGTATGGACAACTCGCCCATAATATTCACTTCTCCATCTGCTGAAGGACTTTGCACAACAACCTCAACTTTTTGAGCAGAGTTTTTCACTCCGTTGGAATTGGGATTTACTTTTTCAGGCATCTTCTCTAAGAGTTAGATAACTATCTTAAAAGAATGAATGACTAAAATGATGTATTAACCAATTACTAGATTGGCTTCACTAAGGTTCATAAGCTTGCGAATTACATGCTCTACAACTCTGTCAGGAGTTGAAGCACCTGAAGTAATCCCAACAGAGACAGATCCTTTTGGAAGAAAATTATTTTCAGTCACTAAATCACCATCTAAAGTCATATGAGTAATCGAATTAGTTTTTTCACCTATACGGTCAGGTGTATCTATATGAAATGACCTGATACCTCTACTGATAGCAATTTCTTGTAAATGTTGAGTATTTGAAGAATTAAATCCACCTATAACTACCATCATATCTAGGGGCTCATCAACCAAAGAAAACATTGCACCTTGTCTTTCTTCAGTAGCATCACAAATAGTATTAAAAGCCAGAAAATGTTCATTTAATTCAGAAGGTCCATACTTACTAAGCATTGTTTTTTCAAATAATCTTCCAATCTCCTCAGTTTCACTCTTCAGCATTGTTGTTTGATTTGCCACTCCAATTCGCTGCAAATCAATATCTGGATCAAAACCTTTAGATGAGGCTTTAGAAAATCTTTTTAGGAAATCATCCCTATCACCTTCTCCAAGAATATAATCAGCAACATATTTAGCTTCCGCTAAATCATAAACAACTAGATATGTCCCAGCAAATGAACTTGTAGCAAGGGTTTCTTCATGTTTATATTTTCCATGAATTATTGAAGTAAATGTATGTTTTTTATGTTTTTCTACAGTATGCCAAACCTTCGAAACCCAAGGACAGGTTGTATCAATAATATGGCAACCTCTTTCATGAAGAAGTTGCATATCTTGAACAGTCGCCCCAAATGCAGGAAGTATTACAACATCTCCATCTTGGACTCCTGAAAAATCTTTAACTCCTTTTTCTTCAGAGATAAAAAGTACATTCATTTTTCGAAGATGATCATTAACTGAAGGGTTATGAATAATTTCATTAGTAATCCAAATCCTTTCATTTGGATAGTGCTTTCTTGTTTCGTATGCCATGGCAACTGCCCGTTCCACTCCCCAACAAAAACCAAAAGCTTCAGCAAGCCTTACTTGCAATCTCCCATAATCTAATAAATTCCCATTATCTCTAATAGAGCCAATCAAACTACTTTGATATGCCTGCGCCAGTGCCTTTGCTCGCTTATTAGCCGAACCAAAACCACGCCGATTATATCTGTCTGATTTATGAAGAGTTTGCTTAAAAGCTTGAGTATCCATATGAGTTAAAACTAATTAATAAGAGCTTCTAGTCATTTATTACAAACGATTTTACAACACATATTAAAAAAGCCTGGGTAATCCCAGGCTTTTTAGATGAAAATTTAGTTTTAACTTAACTAACTAGACGCAAAATCAGGATATGCCTCCATACCATGTTCTCCAACATCTAAACCTTGAATCTCTTCAGATTCAGAGACTCGAATACCTCCAAAGAAACCTCCGATAACAGACCACGCAATCCAACAAGTAATAACAGTCCATAGGCCATAAGCAGCTGCTCCTAAAGCCTGAATCAAGAATTGAGATAGACCACCACCATTAAGTAAGCCAATGCCTGCCGCTCCTGGATCCATCCCATCAACTCCCCAAAGGCCAATCACAACAGTTCCCCACACACCGCAAACTCCGTGAACAGAAAATGCACCAACAGGGTCATCTATACCTGCTGCATCCAAAGCTGAAACAGCAAAAACAACTATTACTCCTCCTGCTGCTCCAGCAAGCCAAGACCCGGCAAAAGTCATATTGCCGCAACCAGCAGTAATACTTACAAGTCCCGCAAGAATTCCATTGATAATCATTGTTAGATCTGGTTTACCTGAAGTTATTGTTGACACAACTGTTGCAGCAATAGCTCCACCTGCCGCTGCCAAAGTAGTTGTAACAGCAACATAAGCAACGTATTGATCCATAGCCAGCTCAGATCCTGGATTAAATCCATACCAACCTATCCAAAGGACTAAAGCTCCCAGAGTTGCAATAGCCATATTGTGTCCAGGCATTGCCTGAGCTTTGCCATTAACAAATTTCCCAATACGAGGTCCAAGAAGCATCGCCCCGACTAAACCAGCCCATCCTCCTACAGAATGAACAATTGAAGATCCTGCAAAATCAATAAAGCCAAGTTCTGATAACCAGCCTCCATTCCACTGCCAGCTTCCTGCAATCGGATAAATAAAAGCAGTCAAAACTAGAGAGAAAACAACAAACTCTCCAAATTTGACTCTCTCCGCAACCAATCCAGAAACAATTGTTGCTGCTGTCCCTGCAAAAGCTGCTTGGAACAAAAAGTCAACTGCAGGAACTAGACACCCGGTTTCACCTGCAGCTGCACATTCCAATGCACTTGATGGGTCTGGATCAACAAATAAGCCTTGAAAATAAAGCCATCCATCAACAACTGAACCTCCATACATTAATGAATAACCAATTACCCAATAAGCAGTAACAGCTAAAGCAAAAACAAACAAATTCTTAGCAAGAATATTTACTGCATTCTTTTGTCTACACATACCTGCCTCAACCATTGCAAAACCTGCATTCATAAAAATCACAAGAATGGTTGCGACAAATAACCAAAGATTATCTGCCAAAAATGTTGCAGCTTGAGTACCAGTTAAATCAGAAAGACCAACTTCAGCACGTGCTGAAAAAGTAAAGATTCCAAGTCCAAGCAAAGCCAAGGGAACCGTAGCTAACCAAATTAAAGATTGATTAGTTCTTAATCCTCGGATGCTTCTAAGAAGCAGCATTGGCCCATTCAGGAGACTTGCATCCTGAAGACGAGCTGAGCTTCTCCTAGAAGGTGAAGACATAGCAGTGTTCATAAAGAATTGCAAAAACGGAAATTGAAAGAGCTAAAGCTCAATTTATAACTACAAATATGTTCAAAGTTAGAAATCAAAAAAGTACGTGTTGATACAAAACTAGATTGAATATCTTTTTTTGTAGCAAGTGATACTAAAAAATCAAAAATGTTAAAGATTGCTGATTAATCATGCATATAGTTTCGTACTGGTCGAATTCCTTCCCAGCTAATATGATCTGCATGAAACCCAAAGCAGCAAGGAATAACCTCTAACCCTTGACTTAAAGCACTCCTAAAAAGTTCTCCATACTTGGGATCTGCACTATCTCCTGGAGCAAAAAATTGCACATCATTTCTACTCAGACAAGGAACAAGAACACTTTTTGAATTAGGCATTATTTCCATCAATTCTTTTAAATGTTTTTGCCCCCTAGTCGTAATAGTATCAGGAAAAATAGCTACATCTCCTTCTTTCCAAGTCGTATTTTTCACCTCAATGTAAATAAACCTTTGATCTACATTATCTATATCTGGTTTTAATAATAAATCAATTCTACTTTTCTTTTCAGATCCATACGAGACTTCTCCCCTAATACTTTCAATATTTCCTAATTGTCTATTTAAAAAACCTGCTTCAATAGCTAATCTAATAATTTTATTAGGTAAAGCAGTATTTACTCCAACCCAACAAGAATTGTTCAACCCAGATGGAACCTGAGCTTGTTCCCACGACCAGTCTAATTTTCTTTTAGGTGAAGGACAAAATTTCAATCGAACCTTGCCTCCTATATGTAAAACTCCTTTCATAGGACCAGTATTTGCACAATGAGTGGTAACTATTTCACCATCTAAAAGCTCTACATCTGCCAAGAATCTCTTATACCTCTTAATCAAAATCCCTTCATGCAAACGAGGAAATTGAAGAATTGATTGACCTTTCATTAATCAAAAATGCTTTTACGATGTGTGTAAGTATTCGAATGAAAAATTTTAATCCAAAAAGAAATTGTATCAAGAGCAAAAAATGATCAAATCAATCAAAAAAATTGCTCTTACTATTTCACTTGGAACTATATTAAGTAAATTAGTTGGATTCATAAGACAATTTGTTCTTGCAGGAATTTTCGGCATAGGTATTTCTTACGATGCTTATAACTACGCTTACATACTCCCAGGTTTCTTTTTAGTTTTACTAGGCGGCGTAAATGGCCCATTTCATAATGCAATAGTAACTGTTTTAAGTAAAAAGGAGTCAAATGAAAATAAAGTTATCATTAATACAGTTCATCTGATAGTAACTTTACTACTATTAATCATCAGTATAATTATCTTCTTTTTAGCTGATTCAATAATATTTATAACTGCTCCAGGACTAGAAGAAATTGCTCACAAGCTAGCTACAATACAACTAAGAATTATGTCGCCTATTATATTATTCTCAGGTTTAATTGGTCTTAATTTTGGATCTTTAAATATAGTCAATGAATTCCTAATACCATCATTATCGCCAATATTTTCCAGTATACCAATAATAGCATTAACAATCTTTTTTTGGCTATCTAATAATCAAGCAATAAATTCAAATGAACTAATCATGAAAGGTGGGATAATTCTTGCAATCGCCACTTTAATTGGTGCAATAACTCAATGGTTAGTCCAATTACCAAAATTAATAGAAAATAAGATATTTAAATTCAAAATAGATATAAAGCATCCTGGAGTAAAAGAAGTATTCTCAATCATTGCTCCAGCAACGATCGCTTCTGGAATGTTGCAATTTAATGTTTTTACAGATCTATTCTTTGCATCAAATATTGAGGGGGCTGCTGCAGGACTTGGGTATGCAACATTCTTAATTCAAGCTCCTTTAGGAATAATATCAAACTCATTAGTAATTCCCTTATTACCAATATTTTCTAAACTCTCAATCCAAAAAGATCACTCAAAATTAATATTAAAGATTCGCCAGGGATTAATGTTTTCATCTATAACTATGTTTTGCCTTGGATCATTATTTCTTTCACTCTCAAGACCAATAACAATGATATTTTATGGGAGAGGAGAATTCGATTTCCAGGCTATAGACCTTGTTAGTAAATTATTAATAGCATATGGAGTAGGAATGCCTGCATACTTAGCAAGAGATTTATTAGTTAGGATATTTTATGTACTAAATGATGCAAAAAAAACTCTTAAAATATCTTCCCTAGGAATTATTTTAAATATTATTTTGGATTGGATATTTATTGGAGGTCCTAGTCCTTGGGGAGAAGTATCTCCTTTTAATTTTGGAGCTCCAGGACTTGTTTACGCTACAGCAAGTATAAATTTATTAAGTTGTTTAATACTGTTAGTAGAATTAACTAAAAAAGTAAAAGATTTCTCAATAAGGAATATACTATCTGATAATTTAAAATTAACACTTGCAGCCATATTCTCTAGTATATTTATCTCGCGAATAAGTATCTATATGAATTTGCAGGTAGATTTTATAGGTTTACTTTTTAAGACTATTCTATTATCAGCATTATTAATATTAATTTTCTTTTTAACAACGAATCTATTAGGCATTAAAGAAATTAAAGATCTCAAAAATATTTTTAAAGGCAAAATTATTCTCCCTTAAGATATATATCCCTTTCAGTTCTGATGTTTAAAGGAACTTCTAATGAGTTATTTCCATCTAACTTCAAACCTTGAGTAGAAATTATTCTTGCTTCAATTCCAAATTCTTGGAAAGCCGTTTCCATTTCCTTAATTAATTCTTTTTCGACCTGTGCTTCCGCATCAACAACTTTTCCAATTAATCTTTCTCCTAGGCGCCCAATCCGCTGGCGAACAACTTCTCGAGCATTAGTGACTTCAATAATTAACAACCCAACTAAGCAAGTAAAAGCAACCTTATCTTGAGTAGGGGGCCAAAATCTCTTCCAAATCAAAAATTTGACTTGGTGGAATTAATCGAGCTAAGGGCAACCGAGAAGAACCACCTCCTAATTCGACTTGAACAGCTTCCAAAGCCTTTCTTGCAGCTATATCTCCTCCCTGTTCCAAATGAGCTTGGCATTCAATTGCCAATTCCTTTGCTAAACCAGCATCTCCCAAATAAAGGTTCCATTTGCCAACCTGCAAGTAAATTCGATCTGCAATAGAAACTTCTAGATCTCTAATCTGATTTGGACTAAGCTTCATAAAATTCACCACGGATAATTAATTCTGAAAACTGTTTCAACTGATATGTGTTGAATCAAAAAGATTTACAAAACTTTTGAAAAAGATCTTTTCAAAGCAAAAACAAATTGCACCAGAATTAATTTCACAGATTCTATTTCATTGCTTTTGATTTAAAACACATCAACATAGTTGACGAAGTAACCCTTAGTAGGCTGATATTGATTTTAATGCGCCTGTAGCTCAGCGGATTAGAGCATCTGACTACGGATCAGAGGGTCGGGAGTTCGAATCTCTCCAGGCGCGTCCATAATTAAAAGCTGACGACTTCTAATAGCAAAACAACAAAATAAATAAACCTCATACCCAGATACTGTCTCAGTTGACTAGCATCTCATTGGTTCTACAAAAAAGCAGGAGAGGGTTCTTGTCGAAGATCAATAATGACTTGAATACTGAAGATCAATTGATATCAGGTTTAATTGATAAAGAATTAAACAGACAAGAAACACATTTAGAACTTATAGCTAGTGAGAATTTTGTCTCAAATGCTGTAATGCAAGCACAAGGGTCAGTTCTCACAAATAAATATGCGGAGGGCCTTCCACATAAACGTTATTACGGTGGCTGCGAATATATTGATGAGATTGAAGAAATAGCAATCAATAGAGCTAAAAAGCTATTCAGTGCTGAATGGGCAAATGTTCAACCTCATAGCGGAGCTCAAGCTAATTTTGCAGTCTTTTTAAGCCTTTTAAAGCCCGGTGAAAAGATCATGGGAATGGATTTATCCCATGGTGGACATCTGACACATGGCTCACCTGTGAACGTCAGCGGCAAATGGTTTGAAACATGTCATTACGGAGTAGATAAAAAAACTGAAAGATTAGATATGGATTCAATTAGAAAATTAGCTTTAGATAATCAACCAAAATTAATTATTTGTGGCTATTCCGCTTATCCAAGAGAAATTAATTTTGCTGCATTTAGATCGATTGCAGATGAAGTAGGAGCCTATCTGCTTGCCGATATCGCTCATATTGCTGGACTTGTTGCAGCAGGTATTCATCCCAATCCAATCCAATACTGTGATGTTGTAACTACAACTACGCACAAAACCCTAAGAGGACCTAGAGGCGGTCTAATTCTCTGTAGGGATAAAGAGTTCGGGAAAAGATTCGATAAAGCTGTTTTTCCAGGCACCCAAGGAGGTCCTTTAGAGCATGTGATTGCGGCGAAAGCTGTTGCATTCGGAGAAGCTCTAAAAGAAAGCTTTGTCTCATATAGCCAAGCAGTGGTTTCTAATGCAAAAGTATTAGCTCAACGCCTTCAAGAATTAGGAATTTCTATTGTTAGCAAAGGTACAGACAATCATATTATTTTACTTGATCTTCGAAGTATTGGCATGACAGGTAAGATTGCAGATCAATTAGTTAGCGAAGTAAATATAACTGCAAATAAAAATACTGTTCCATTTGACCCAGAATCTCCTTTTATAACTAGTGGACTAAGACTAGGAACTGCCGCATTAACAACTCGAGGGTTTAATGAAAGAGCTTTTATTGAAGTAGCAGAAATAATTGCAGACTGTCTTTTAAACCCAGAAGATTTATCAATAAAAGAAAAATGTAAACAAAGGGTAGAATCTTTATGTATTAAATATCCTTTATATGGAAGACTTAAAAAATAAAATAAATTCGACTTCTGTTGAAATTCTTTGTATTGGCAGCGAACTACTCCTAGGAAATATTCTAAATAGCAATGCAAAGTGGATTGCTGAAGAATTAGCATCACTAGGCCTACCTCATTATCAACAAACTGTTGTTGGAGATAATATCAATCGAATAAAATATGCAATTCTTCAAGCATCTAAAAGATCTAGAATTCTTATAATAACAGGAGGTTTAGGTCCTACCTATGATGATTTAACTCATGAAGCAATAGGCGCAACATTTAATACACCACTTAAAGAAAATAAAGAACTGTCTAAATCCTTAAAACAGAAAATAAAAGGCAATTCTAATAGCGCTATAAGCAGCATAAGAAAACAATCTTCAATACCAATTGGAGCTAAAGTTATCACTAATAACACAGGAACAGCACCTGGTATTATATGGACACCAATAGTTAATTTTACAATCCTAACTTTCCCAGGAGTCCCTTCAGAGTTAAAAGATATGTGGCATCAAGATGGAATGAATTGGTTTAAAAAGAAATCATTTAATAAGGGAATAATTAAAAGCAAGATATTGCATTTCACTGGCATAAGTGAAACATCACTTTCTGAAAGAATAAAACATTTAATGCATAAAGAGAATCCCACGATTGCGCCTTACGCATCTCTTGGGGAAGTTAAATTAAGAGTTACAGCAAAAGCAGAAAATAATCATACAGCTAATAAACTAATAGATCCTATTGAAAAAGAAATAATTAGCTTTACTAAGGATAATTATTTTGGTCATGGCAATGATTCTTTAGCATCTGTTGTAATTAATCTTTTAAGAAAAAGGGGAGAAACCCTGGCATTAGCAGAATCTTGCACAGGTGGAGGTATTGGCAATGCTATTAGTCAAATTTCTGGTTGTTCAGATGTCTTTTTAGGTGGAATCATTTCATACAACAATTTTATAAAAGAAAGATTACTTGGTGTTCCCAAAAATCTTTTATTGGAATATGGGGCTGTATCGAATGAAGTAGTGCAATCAATGTCTCATGGAGCAAAAAAGAGATTTAATGCTGATTGGGTTATTGCAGTAAGTGGCATAGCTGGGCCAACTGGAGGAAGCATAGAGAAACCTATTGGTTTAGTACATTTCAGTGTGACTGGACCTGATATTGAAGTTTGTAGCAAAGAACTTTTTGGAAAACATAAGAGTAGAAATGCAATTCAAAAATTGAGTGTTTTAAAAGGACTAGATTTATTACGTTTATTACTCCTCAAGACGAGCTAAGGTCATCTTCAATTGAATTGAAAAATTGAGCATCGGAACGCTCTACGACAAAGTTTGGGATTTACATCGGGTTACAGATCTTCCTGGTGGATCAACTCAGTTATTTGTTGGACTTCATTTAATACATGAAGTGACAAGTCCACAGGCCTTTGCGGCACTTGAAGAAAAAAATTTGACTGTTCGCTGTCAAGAAAGAACTATTGCAACTGTTGATCATATTGTTCCTACTATTAGCCAAAAAAGACCATTTTCAGATCCTCTTGCGGAGGAAATGCTTGCAACACTAGAAAAGAATTGTAAAAAACATAAAATCACTCTCCATGGTATTGGGAGTGGGAACCAAGGTGTTGTACATGTAATGGCTCCGGAGTTAGGCCTTACACAACCAGGAATGACCGTTGCATGTGGAGACTCTCATACCTCTACTCATGGAGCATTTGGAGCGATCGCTTTTGGGATAGGCACAAGTCAAGTAAGAGATGTGCTTGCAAGCCAAAGCATTGCAATGAACAAATTAAAAGTTCGGCGTCTTTGGTTTGATGGTCAACTAAATAAAGGTGTTTATGCTAAAGATCTCATTCTTCATGCCATAAGAAAACTTGGTGTTAAAGGAGGTGTTGGATTTGCATATGAATTTTCAGGGCCTGCGATACATGCACTCTCCATGGAAGAAAGGATGACAATTTGCAATATGGCAATAGAAGGCGGTGCTAGATGTGGATATATCAATCCTGATGAAACAACTTTTTCTTATTTAAAAGGCAAACCTAATGCACCTGACGAGAAAGAATGGGGAAAAGCTATCAAATGGTGGGAAAGCTTATGTACCGACAAAAATGCAAAATTTGATGATGAAGTCCTATTTGATGCAAGCCAAATCACACCCACAGTGACATGGGGAATAACTCCTGGACAGGGACTTTCAATAAACGAATCAATTCCTTTCCCAGAATCGCTTCAAGAGAGCGATCGACCTATTGCAAAAGAAGCCTATTCCTATATGCAATTACAACCTGGCACTCCAATTCAAGGAGTTGAAATAGATGTTTGTTTTATAGGCAGTTGCACTAATGGGAGATTAAGCGATCTTCAAGCAGCTGCTCAAATTGCAAAAGGAAGGAAAGTAGCAAAAGGAATCAAAGCGTTCGTGGTGCCAGGTTCAGAGCAAGTAGCAAAAGCAGCAAAAGATGAAGGATTAGATAATATTTTTGTGGAAGCTGGATTTGAGTGGAGAGAGCCAGGCTGCTCCATGTGTCTAGCAATGAATCCAGATAAATTAGAAGGTCGACAAATTAGTGCGAGTTCAAGCAATCGCAATTTCAAAGGAAGACAAGGATCCTCAAGCGGAAGAACGCTCTTAATGAGTCCAGCGATGGTTGCTGCTGCAGCTATAAACGGAAAAGTGACTGATGTAAGAAAAATAATTAATGAAAATCAATTATGAAAACAAACTTCCCGAATGGAAAAATTTCCAAAGTCACAGGTAAATGTATTGTCCTTAAAGGGGATGATATAGATACTGACAGGATCATCCCTGCTCGATTTCTTAAGTGTGTAAATTTTAATTCGCTTGGAGAACAAGTTTTTGCTGATGACAGAATTGAATTAACTGGTAATCATCCTTTTGACAAAAACCATAACCAAGGTGCATCAATATTAATTGTTAATGATAATTTTGGCTGTGGATCCAGTCGGGAGCATGCTCCTCAAGCACTTATGAGATGGGGCATTAGAGGGATTATTGGACAAAGTTTTGCAGAAATATTTTATGGCAACTGTCTAGCATTAGGAATCCCCTGCGCTATTGCACCTTCAAGTAAAATTAAGACAATTCAAGCAAGTGTAGAAAGTAATAACAAAATGAACTGGATATTAGATCTTCAACAAAAAACCATTCAAAGCCCCAAAGAATCTTGGTCGATATCTATAGAAAAAGGTCCTTTAGAAATGCTTTTATCAGGCAAATGGGATGCAACCTCTCAACTAATTGCACAAGAAAAAAAATTAACAGAAGTTATGTATAAATTACCTTACATAAAAAATTTTAAATAGTTTAATTATATACTCAAAAACTATCATCTAAAAAGAAGAACTTCCAGTTCCATTAAAATTAAATCCATTCATTCTAAATATAAATCCTCCAGACTCTTGATATGGGCTATAAAAAATCTCAAAATCATAAGACCTTTTTTGATAAAGCAATGAATATTTTTGATCAGAAAAATTTCCATAATTATCTGATTTTGAATCTATATTCAAACTAAATCCACCCTTTAACAGTAAAGGTCCATAAATTTGCTGGGTTAATTCAATCTCTAAATTTTTAAGATCTACAGCTCTATCGAATCTGTATGGACTATCACCAGATTTAAGCTTAAAACCTGGCATTATCGTAATCTTCGTATAATCAAAAAATGGTCTTTCAAGTCTTCCATATATTATTTCAGGGCCAAGACTGAGTCCAAAGACTGACTGATAAGAACCTTCTTCATAAATAAAGTGAGATGTTATTAACTTTGTATTAAAGTTCACTTCTGGGTAAATTGGAACAGGGGAATATCTATAAGCATGATTATCATCTAATCTTACATTTTCACCTCTCCATAAATGATACTTTCTAGTAAATTCTGTATAGGCACTTGTTCTCCAATTCATAAGTAATTTCTTCTCTGAAAATGCTTCTGCTTGATAATTTGCCAGTCCAAAAGCAAGCTTGTAGTTATCTGATAAATTTGAATATTGAGATGATCCTTCTTTAATTAAAAAGACTCCAGAAGCAGAATATATATTCGTTTGTCCTAGAGAACCATTCCAAGCTTTACTCCTGTAAGCATGGAAAAAATCAAGTTTTGATTCCCCTAATACTGGGAAGTCGACTGATCGTATTACATCACCTCTAAATCTAGTCCCATCCAATATCCTTTCATAATTAAAAGTACTTATATCTGCAAGAAAATCTATCTCCCAGTTATCATAATTAGCCTCAAAATCAATTAACGAGCCAAACAAGTCTGTCATAGAGTTTGGATGCTTAATAGAATCACTAATAACAGATGCTTTGCTATCTTTATAACTATTATTTTCACCTAAAATAGACCTTTGAATCAAAAACTGAGGTTGAATTGAGAACTTATACTTCGAGTCCTGATATATAGGATCTAAAATTCGAGATACAAATAAACCATCTCTATCTTTTGAATCAATTTCATATTTCCATAAAGATTTTTTCTTTTTAGAGCCAAATCTTTTTCCTCCGGGAACCTTAACAGAATCTGACAAACTTAAGACACTCTTTTCAGCTGTAATCGTTGTAGAACCATCAACTAAATCTTCTTTAGCTATAACATTTTCGGCTTCGATCCTAGTTTGAGAAGGACTAAAAGGGTCATTAGTAAATTTCATTTTTTTAGCAGTCCATCCCCTTGAAGAAATTTCGATCAATGGGGCTTCTATTCTCCATCTACTTATAGAACCAGTAAGCCGATTAACTTTAGTGATTTGATTAACTTTAGAAGGAATATTTCCTATTTTAAAATAATAGCCATCTTGCAACTCTAGATCTTTAATATCCCCTTCTTGTCTTGATCCCTTCGATTTTAGAGATTGCCTATTTTTGTTAAGTACTTTTAAATCCTGAGATAAATATTCAATATCTAAGATTCCATAAACATCTGAAATAAAACCTTTCTGTTCATTTAAATTATAAAATAATGAATTCGCTCTCAAGTATTGATAACCTCTTTTAAATCTAATTTCTCCTTTAGCTTCAACTGTATTATTAATTTTATTAAATTCCAACCTATCTGCCATTAATACTCCACCATTTAAGTAAGCACTAACATTTCCTTCAGCAATAAAAATATTTTGGTTTAGATCATATTGTCTATCAGCAATAATCCTTAATGATTCTATTTGTTGATTTAATTTTTCATTAGACAATTCATCTTTACTATCTAAATTATCATCCTCAATGGTTGAGAACTTAGAAGAAGTAATAAAATACTCTTGCAAATCATACGAAAATACTTCCTTTTTAGGGGAAGCATTAAAAGCATTCTCCCCCTTTGCCGATAAAGGCATAAGGGAGAAGAAACCAATAGGAATTAACCCTAAACAAAAGGTAATTGAAAATTTCGTCGCCAAAACCTGATTGCGACGTTATAAATGATTACACGACAATAGATAAGATAGGACTATTCAAGTCCAGTCTTTGTCGTGTCTAGCAAGGCTGAATCAAGCTTGATGTTAATCAGTCTTGTGGGCTTTCTAAATCCTTCCTATTTGGTGTTCGAGTTGGGTCACTAGCCAAGAAGCCAAATAAAAAGATTCCGACAAAAAAGAAGACGACCGTGTATACGGAAATCTTGAGGGCGAGCATGGATTCTGACCACTTCTAGGGAAATTAAACCTATCCTATGAAGCAGAGAACTCCAATAAGAGTAAAAAAGGTGTTACAGAATTTGGGATAAGACGAATTGAAATACTTCATAGTTCACCATCTATAAATTGAAGCCATAAAACATTCCGAGCAACCCAAACAATCTGCTATCAATAGGATCTGACTAAAATAAAAATTCTTTTTCAAAATTTTAAAGCACTTAAAGCATAAGATAAACTTATCCTTTTAGCCAAGAAACATTAGTAGAAACAAAATTTTCCATCACAAGTTTCAACAGTGCTGCCTTGTTTTTGGGGAAGGTCTCATACAATATCGGGACTCAAAACATTAATGAGACCTGAGTATCAACATGGGACAAAAAACCGCTCTTGGCAGTCTACTTAAATCCATTGGCAACTCTGGTCAAGGCAAAGTAGTGCCTGGCTGGGGAGCAGTACCAGTAATGGCTTTTATTGGAGTACTTCTTCTTGTATTTCTTGTAATCATGCTTCAAATTTACAACCAGTCACTCCTTCTACAAGGCTTCTCAGTTGACTGGAACGGAGTTAGCTAAAACAAATACAAAAATAATTGCTGAGGTTCGCTCATGAATATCTTTGGCATTGGCTTGCCTGAGGTAGCTGTAATAGCAGGTTTAGCTTTGGTTATATTTGGACCGAAACGGCTTCCTGAACTTGGGCGAACCTTAGGCAAAACACTTAAAGGCCTACAATCTGCGTCTACTGAATTTGAACGTGAGATTCAAAAAGCTATGAATGAAGAAGATTCAATTGAAGAAAACTCTAGTGTCGAAAAGACTCATGAATCAAATTCAGACGAAACCAAGCTTTAATGACATGAAAAAATTCTTCTAATACTTAAATTAGAATGACATCTCAAAAAATAAATTTATTAGTTGGATTAGGTAATCCTGGTAAAAAATACCAACAGACAAGACATAATATAGGATTTTCAATTTTAAGAAATTTAGCAATTAAAGAATCAGTTACTTTTAAACAAAGCAAAAAAGTTTGGGGAGAAATAGCTGAAATTCGTTGTGGGGATGTAATTAAACGACTTTTACTCCCGACAACATTCATGAATGAAAGTGGTCGTTCTATAAAAGCTACATTGGATTGGTTTGGACTAAAAACAAATCAATTATTAGTTCTAGTAGATGATATGGATTTACCTCTAGGCAAACTAAGACTGAGAAAAGGAGGTGGCGCTGGAGGACACAATGGCTTAAAAAGTACAATTCAACATCTTGGCACAAAAGACTTCTCGCGATTGAGAATTGGCATTGGAGCCCCAGCTGACTCAAGTGAAGAAAGAAAAGCTAAAACTGTATCTCATGTTTTAGGTCAATTCACATCAAAAGAATCTTTAATCATTAATGAAGTAATTAATGAAGTGATTGAAGGATTAAATTTAATTGATGAATGTGGATTAGATAAAACTATTAACCAAATCAATTCATACCAACCAAGAGAGATTTAAGGGAATTCGAATCATAATGAATAAAGGGCCAATTACAACAGCGCATGTAATAGTTGAGCATCAATGTTTTTCTACTCAATGCATGGAAGGAAAAATTACAGCAGGAGACTTTCAATGGAAATTTATTTGGGCATTTGGACAAGGAGAATTAATAGTGGAGCCTCCTCTTGGAAGAGCCCTAATTAAAGATGCTTTAGAAAGGTTTCTTGTTAGAACCGATTACAATCTTGAGACAGGTGGAGATTACACTTTTACAATTCGGGCAAAGTTTTAAAGCTATCTTTTTTTTGCCAAGACAATTTCTTATTTAAATAATCTTCCATCATTATCAGAGCAGCCACTGCATCCAAATTTTCTGAAGGAAGAATTAATCCTTTAGGTATCCATCTTAAAAAACAATTGGGAGGCCATAGCTGCCAATATCTTTCCCTTGCACGTAGAGTAGTTCTATATTCATCAATTAATTTTATTGAGGGCAATTCACTAATTTTAAGCTTATCTAACCAGTAACTACTATAAGTTCCATTACCTAACAAAATCAAATCCACTTTATAACTCTTATTCCATTCATAAATTAAATCTAAAACTGAATACTTACTGACAACATAACCCTTTAAAACACAATAATTTGTTTCGTCTGCAAGCAATACTCCACATTTATCTTTACCAGGGTCAATAGCAATATAGATAGCCATAAATAAATCTAGTTTACTTTGTATTCTCTATTTAGTTTAACCAAAACTTCAATTGGTTCAGAAGTTTGACTATTCCTAATTGCTACAGTTTCTAAATAAATTGATAAGTTCGAATTAGATAAGAATTCCTTCTTTAATTTCTGCAGTGATTTAAAATTAAACCTTATTTGAGGACTCATCTTTCCATAGAATTTATTACTTAATGACCCCCTTCTCTTTACTTCTTTTTTTGTCGATGCTAGTAACAATTGAATAATTCTATTCAAAGAATCTATATTTAAATCATTATAATTAAGAGCTGCTCTTGCTAAAATATCATCTTGCTTAGTAATTAATTTATTGGGACCTATTTCAAGAAAAGCCAGAACTCTCTGTTCACCTAATAACACATTTCCTAAAGAACGAATATTTACAACCCAAGAACCACCTTTATTAATACTTTGTTCCAACTTAGAAATATCTTCTTTTAGAATAAATAGTACTCTTCTATTAACTTTCTCTCCTGGCAAAACCCTTCTAAATGCCTCCAAATTTGCTCTCTGAACCAATTTATCTACTTTTTCTTTATGAGAACTCTTATTATCACTTTTGAAAATTGATGTCGCTAAAATTTGATTTTTTGAAAGAACCATATTTCCACTTCTTAATGCAATTACATTTTGTTCAAATGTCTTTAATTGATTTTCTCTTTGTTTGACTCTCATTTCGAGAAGCTTTTCTTTAGCCCTAAGTTTTTTAATCTGAAACAACCCAACTCGTAAATCCTTATCTACAAGCAACATAAAGCCCAAAGAGAAAGCACTTATAAGGCTTCCTGTTAAAACAGTTATTAAAACAGCTGTTCGCCTAGGTCTTAATTTAAATATACTTAACCGAGCCTTTCCTATCCTCGATCCTAGACGATCACCAAGAGTAGAAAGGATGCCTCCTAGAACTAGCAACGTGATAATTAGAAGCCAACCTGTCACAGTTAAAAATCAGACTAGATATATAAACAATAACTTTAATAGCCTGCAGTAATAAAAGTTCTAGTTAAAACGTTTCGCAAGGGCTATAGGGTCAAAAACAGTTATTTTTTTTCTATCTATAGCCAATAATCCAGAATTACGTAAATCTCCTAAGAGCCGAGTAATTGTAACTCTTGTGGATCCAATAGCTTCTGCAATAGATTGATGAGAAAGCCGTAAATCTATAGTGATTCCTTGCTCACCTGGTACTCCAAAATCCCTACAAAGAACCAAAAGAAAGCTGACCAATCTTGAGGACATATCTCTATGAGTTAATGTCTCAATCATTGTTTCCGTTTGCAAAATACGACTAGACAAACCCTGCAACAATAGCAATCCAACTGTAGTTTCTTGTTCTATTGCATTCCTTACAGAAGTAGCTGGAGCAGTTAACATTTCCACTCTAGTAAAAGCAACAGCATGATAAAAACGATCTGAGCGGTGACCTGTCAAAAGAGACAACACTCCAAATAGACTATTTTCTCTTAATAAAGCAACTGTTATTTCCTCTCCAGATTCATAAACTCTTGATAAACGAACAGCACCTCTTCTTATGAGATAAACCTTTTCAGCAGGATCTCCAGGGAAAAAAATTGTTTTAGATCTATCTACGATTTCAGTCGAAGATCCTTCCAAACCTCGAATGACATCCAAAAGTGTTTTTTGATCACTAGATTGCTTAGTAATTACATTTGGACTCATTTGGCCACTATTTAGATTGTTGTAGCGAGTAAAGCCACGTTCTGAGGTGACCATAGTTGAACTTCTTTCATAAAAGAGTAAATACTCAAGTTAAAAAGATATGTAGCCATAATGACTTTTTTGCAGGGAACTGGCCGAACAGGGTCTTTTGAAAAAGACAATTCACCAATCAACCCATCTAATTCAAAAGTAAGATATTCTTAAATTGATTGCTATCTAATTCACATCCTCAGGAAATATGATCAATCCAATTGACATTTGCTAAAAGCCCATAGCGCTTCCCAAAAATATACTCTTGAAAAGTATCCCCACATAACTCTAAAAAAGTTTCTTTTATACGATTTCAACTACACAAAAGTTGTGTCTGAGAAGTCTTTTAATCAAAAATTCCCTAATGGATTTTAAAAAAAAAATCAAACACTATAGATAGTGTCAAAGATATTGTAGAGATACGGCAGAACTCTATATTTACGAGTAACGTGGGGTAAGGGGGAACAAAAATGACTACAAGCTTTACTTCTAATACTTCTGAGGAATACCAACAAGGGCAAAAGTCGTCTCAAGTAAGACCTCTGCCCAACCCAACTTCACTGAGATTAGTATTACCTCAAGGTCAACTGCACATCCATACAGCCTCTTATAGAGGAAGTTTCTCAGTAGTACTGAGTGAAGCACTAAGATCTGCGGGATTAGGCAGCAAAGTTTTAATTGCTCAATTTCTAAAAGGTGGAGTAAATCAAGGAGCGAGCAATGCTGTTAATCTTTGTGGTCGTCTTGAATGGGTTCGACCTTCTTTAAATTCATGTATTACAAAAGAAAATAATCTAATAGATAATGAGCAAAGAAAAGAAGAAAAAAAAGTAATAAATGAGGTTTGGAATTATTGCAAATCAAAGCTTTGTAAAGGTTTAGTAGATCGGCTGGTTCTTGATGAAATAGGGCTAGCTATATCAATGGGTTTTATTAATGAAGAAGATGTTATTTCAACCCTCAACAATCGCAATTCATCTATGGATATCATCTTGACAGGACCTTCTATTCCTTCTCAAATAATGTCCATAGCTGACCAAGTCACTGAATTACGCTGCTCGTAAAATGCTAAAAAATGATCGCTGGATTACAGAACAAGCTTACAAAGGGATGCTTAATCCCTTTGAAGAAAAATTAATTCGTCATCTCGATGCAACCTCAAAAAAATCTCCTGTTCTTAGTTTTGGATGTTCATCATATGGATATGACCTAAGGCTATCTTCAAATGAATTCCTTATTTTTAAACATGTGCCTGGAACAGTAATGAATCCCAAGAGCTTCAATCCTGCAAATTTAGAAGCAACAGAATTACATAAAGATAAAGATGGAGAATATTTCATACTTCCTGCCCACTCATATGGTTTAGGAGTTGCTTTAGAAAAAATGAAAGTACCCCCAAATATCACAGTTATTTGTTTAGGGAAAAGTACATATGCAAGACTTGGAATTATAGTTAACACCACCCCTGCAGAAGCCAGCTGGGAAGGTCACTTAACTCTTGAATTTAGTAATAGTTCAGGTGCAGATTGCCGTATTTATGCAAACGAAGGGATTTGTCAACTATTATTTTTCGAAGGAGATCCTTGTGAAACTACTTATAGCGATAGGAAAGGTAAATATCAACATCAGCCAGAAAAAGTAACCCTTGCAAAGGTTTAATTATGAGTCTAGTAGAATTTATTACTGCCACGCCAGATGCAGAAAAAAGCATGGCCTATATTGCAAGGGTAAGTAATCCAAATAATCAAGATAATGAGGATTTTTCCAAACTATTAAAATATTGCATTAAACATGAACATTGGAGTGTTTTTGAACAAGCTTATATGACACTTCAGATTGAAACTAATAGAGGAATTGCTGCTCAAATCTTACGTCACAGATCTTTTACATTTCAAGAATTCTCTCAGCGCTATGCAAGTAGTTCTCAACTAGGAACTATACCAACCCCTGAACTAAGAAGACAAGATAATAAAAATAGACAAAATTCAATAGCAGATATTTCAGAAAGCCTTAAAAATAAATTTGAAGTTAAAATTAGCGAGCATTTCCATCAAAGCAAACAACTTTATGAAGAAATGCTTAAAGAAGGAATAGCAAAAGAATGCGCCCGTTTTGTTCTACCTTTAGCAACTCCTACAAGGATATATATGACAGGTTCCTGCAGATCTTGGATACATTATATAAATTTAAGAAGTGGCCATGGTACTCAAAAAGAACATATGGAGATTGCCGAAGGTTGCAAAAAGATATTCTGTCAATATTTCCCAATTGTTTCTCAATCGTTAGCATGGAAATAGTTTCATCCATGAGAGCGAGGTGAAATAATCTTATTTTGAGAAAATTGATTAATTTGAGTATTAAGGCTTTTAGTTTTTGTAGAAAATTGAGAAATGCCTGACAAGTCTGGTAAAGGTGTTTCTTGAATCATTGAATTAAAGATTTCACTTAGCTCATATTCATTTTTTATTCCTAATGAAACCCCTATTGGAACAGAGTTTTTATCAAATAAGTTAAGTTGAGGAATACCATTCACCTCATACTTTTCGACAAGATCTTCCCATTGAGGATTATCTATGTTTAGTAAAACAACATCAATTTGTCCCTCTTTCTTCGCTTTTACAGATGACATATAAGGTGCCATTTCTCTACATACTTCACACCAGTCAGCATAAAATTCAAAAATTGTAGGCTTACCATTTGCAAGAGCAATATCTGGACTCAATGATTGTCTAGATAAGTGGTCTAATTGAGACTGAGAAGAATAGCCACCTTTGAGGAAAAAAATTAATCCTGCTAGAATTAAACTAGAAATAAGCAAAAAAATTCTTGGAAAATAAGTTGGTATTGAATCTTTGTTATTACTATTCATAAAATATCAAATGCAATGATATATATTATATCCAATTTCTATTTAAATTTTAAGTGGAAATTCTAATCTTCTTTCATTAGCTTAGAGATTTCAGGAACAGGAAAAGTGTTCCGAATAAATACTTCCCTAAAAATAGGTGATTTACTTTGCATTACATACAACTCTCTGTCACTAAATACTGAGTATGGATTTTCTATATCCCATAAGTTAGAAGATTTATTTTTTCTTTCAAAACATCCACTTAAGTCAATAAGATTCTTCATATATTCAGATACTTCTAAAATATCACTCTGAATGAAAAGCTCAGTATCTTTCTGCAAAGCTTTTGCCAATGAAATCAATAAAGCAGGTTGCAAAACTCTTCTTTTATAATGTCTTCTTTTAAACCATGGGTCTGGGAATTGTATTGAAACTCTCTGTAGTTGCCCTACACGAAGATTTGACAACCATTTTTCAAGACTTATATTGGCATTACAAAAGAAAAACTTCAAATTATTTAGTTGCAGGCTCTCCCTTTCTCTTTCAGCAGAAATCACCAAAGGTTCACGGATTTCAACGCCTATAAAATTATATCTTTTTTCTATAGTTGCTAACTTAATTAAAAATTTCCCTCTTGCAGATCCAATATCCAAATGAAGAGGCAAGGAATCATTCTCAAAACAAATTTTAGTTTTAGGAAGATCTTTAGGAAGCTGAAAAAAGCTACTAAGAGGATTGACATGCTGTCGCACTATTACTTCTAATTCAAAAATTCATATTAAAAAGCTTATCTCATGCGAATACAAACTTACGAAGAATATCCTTATAAAAATTAAATTAAGCTAATTGATATATCAGTGAATACGCATAAGGAAAATGAAAATGAAAAGCAGATTTTTCTCGATTTTCTTCTCTCATATCAATCGCAACAAGGCTTTTCGCAAACAAATTGAAGAAAAATATTATAACCATAACAAACTTTTTTAATTGGCCGACTATCAGAGTTAATGAATTCCGTCCAGAATTTAAAATGATCTAATATAAAGATCTTCCGTGATTGAAATTGATTATCAAGCTTTTGTCTGGCTTATATATCGCCTGACTGCAACATTTGCACTAGGTGTACCTTTAGTTCTATACATTTGGTCTTTCTTAAAAAAAGAAGAATCAATTATCAGATTACTTTCAATTTACTGGAAGAATTCCAGCCTCATGGCAATAAGCATGTTGCTATTTACAGGAGAAAAAGAAATAGCTTTTATTAGTTCTTTCTTATCTCCTATTTTTATGGTTGGTTCAGTATGGTTTTGGATTGATTTAAATGAGGATCTTGCAGATTATCCTCCTCAAAAAGCCTTACCATTAACTACAAAAATTTGGCGTTGGTGTCTAACGTTTTGGGGATTACTATATATTTCAATAAGTTTTCAAACTATAAATTGTATAAATTTATCATCTAAGAAAATTTGCTCAAGTTGGTATGAAGCCCCTAACAATCTTCATGAAATAGCAAAGGTAATTTTTAAGTTTTTGTTTGGAGCAAGCTGGAGTCAATCTATTGCAGGATTTGTTGGTTTGCTAGGATTAATTGGATTTATTATAGGAATAATTCAATGGCTTTTAATTTACTTACCTAAGAATGGAAGAGTTTCAAGTGAAATATAAAGTCAAGTTTTTAAATTAATCTTTCAGCAACTAATTAATCAATTGTTCAGCTCTTCTAAAATAGAAAGACATCTTCCACATACCTTTTTATTTATACTATTTTTCCCAGTATCACTTTCATAATGCCAACATCTTTCACATTTTTCACCTCTGGCTTTAGCTATTTCAAATATACCTAAATCATTTTCATTTGAAATAATAATCTCTGCCCAAGGCTCACCACCTATTTGTAAATCTGAAACCAGAAGCCAGTCTCTAAGATTATCCACATCAGAATTGCCATTAATATTCAACCACTCAATCGCAGAACACAATTTCTTATCAGTTATCTCTAAACGAATAGAAGCCTCGAGAGATGCTCCTATTCTATTTTTATTTCTACATTCTTCTAATAGTCTATTAATTACACTTCTAAAATTTCTAATATGTTGAATTGGCTCAGACAAAGATTTATCTCTCCATGATTCAGGTAAATGTGGCCAACCTCTTTGGAAAACAGACTCTTCATTAAGAGAGTAAGGAATATTTTGCCAGATATCTTCTGCCATATGGGACAGTACAGGAGCAATAGCTCCTGACAAACTCTCTATAATAGAAGAAAGAACTTGTTGACAAGAACGTCTTCTAAATGATGATTTAGAACTAACGTATAATCGATCTTTTGCTATATCTAAATAAAAATTAGATAAGTCGACGACACAAAAAGACTGAATGATTTGGAAAAACTTAGAAAAATCATAATTCTTATAAGACAAGAAAATATCTTCCATCACTTCGCTAGTTCGATTAAGCATCCATCTATCAATAATTGGTAATTGATCAAAATTTATATGATCATTTTGAGGATTGTAATCATATAAGTTTCCAAGTAGATACCTTGCCGTATTTCTTATTTTTCTATAAACATCTGAAGTATGTCTTAAAATATTTGATCCAATTGGAACATCAACTGAATAATCAACTGAACTAACCCAGAGTCGAAGAACATCCGCACCATATGCAGGATCATTCTTCTTGTTCGATCCACCATTAATAATAACAGAAGGGTCAATAATATTGCCTAATGATTTACTCATTTTACGGCCATTTTCATCCAAAGCAAAACCATGAGTAAGAACCTTTTTATAAGGTGCTTTTTCATTAACAGCTACAGATGTAAGAAGAGAAGATTGAAACCATCCTCGATGTTGATCTGATCCTTCTAAATATAAATCAGCAGGGTAATTTAAATTTTGATTAGATTTAGTTACTGAGGCCCAACTTGACCCTGAATCGAACCAAACATCCATTGTGTCTTTACCTTTAATCCATTTCCCCGCATCATCAGAATAGGAAGGTGGTAAAAGTTCTTTTTCACTTAATTGCCACCAAATATCAGCACCATGCTTAAGGAATAGTGAATGAATATGAGAAATAGTTTCTTTATTTAAAAGTATATCTTTACCATTTTTTTCATAAAAAACTGGTATTGGAATACCCCAAGTTCTTTGTCTTGAGATACACCAGTCACCACGCTCTTTAACCATGGAATTAATCCTATTACGACCAGATTTTGGAAGCCATTGAACACACTCTATAGAGGATAAGGCATAATCTCTAAATCCCTCAACTGAAGCAAACCACTGTTCTGTAGCGCGAAAAATTGTCGGTTTTTTAGTGCGCCAATCATAAGGGTATCTATGCTCATAAGCTACTTCTTTTAAAAGAAATCCCTTACTAGAAAGATAGTTAATAATAGAGGAATTTGCATCTTTAAGTACATTTAAACCCGAAAAAACTCCTGCTTCTTGAGTCAAAATCCCTTTTTCATTAACAGGGCAAAGAACAGGTAAATTATATTTAATCCCGGTATTAAAGTCATCTATTCCATGCCCAGGAGCTGTATGAACTAATCCAGTACCAGTTTCTGTTGTTATATAATCACCACCAAGAACTACTGGACTCACTCTATCAAGCAAAGGATTCTTATACAAAATACCTTCTAAAGAAGAGCCTTTAAATTCAGCTAAGACATCAAGGTGAATTCCAAGAATTTCACTCAAACTTTCAATAAGATCACTTGCGAGAATAAATATTGAATCTAATCCTTTAGCAAGAACATAATCAATCTTTGCATTTACTGAGACTGCTAAATTCGCGGGGAGCGTCCAAGGTGTTGTTGTCCATATAACAATCTTAAGAGCCTTAATAATTTCTTTTTGAGAAATATTTAGTACCTGCTTTTTAAGAATTTCATTAAAATTATCAGGTATTTCTATTACATCAAAAGAACAATAAATACTCTGACTTTTGTGGCCATCAGGGTATTCTAATTCTGCTTCAGCTAAAGCTGTTCTAGAGCTAGGACTCCAATGCACAGGTTTCATACCACGATATATATATCCCTTTAAAACCATTTCTCCAAACACCTTAATCTGAGCTGCCTCATATTCTTTATTTAAAGTCAAATAAGGCTTATCCCAATCTGCCCATACACCCCAACGTTTAAAACCAATCTTTTGATTCTCAACCTGCTTAAGTGCAAAAGACGCTGCCTTTTTTCTTAACTCTAATGCTGTTAAAGATTCTCTTGTTTTTTTATCAATAGATTGAAGTACTTTTAATTCAATTGGTAATCCATGACAATCCCATCCAGGAATAAAATGGACCTTGCGTCCACGCATAATCTCAAACTTATTAATAATATCCTTCAAAATCTTATTTAACGCATGGCCCATATGTAGTGGCCCATTTGCATACGGAGGGCCGTCGTGCAACGTGAAAATTTCACCTTGATTATTGAATCCAAGTTCAAAATCAATAGCATTTTTCTTCCAAAATGCCTGTATCTCTGGCTCTCTAACTGTAGAATTGGCTCTCATGCCAAAATCAGTCTGCAAAAGATTGAGAGTCTCTTTATAGGAGAATCCTTCTTCCATGTTCTTTTTCTGGTCCTTTTTCACTTTAAATTCAATTCCTAAATCATTATGGATCCTGAGAGCTTTTAATTCTCTCAACAAAAGGAGTTTTTTCTTTTAACGAAGATTCAATCTTGACTTTTGAAGAATCCTGTTCCTCAAGATTAACTGACAAAGCACCCTTCTCAGATGGAATTTCATCCTTTCTAACCCATTTTTTTTGAATAAGTGCCTCTTTTTTCTTAGGTATTAAAAGAGTAAAAAGCCCTCGAACAAAGCTTAACAATGCTAAAAACACCTTACTCAATTCCTTTAAACTTTTACTCAATCGATGAAAAGAAATAAGTTCTTGCTTTTCTTTATCAGTTAAGAATTGCCATCTAACAATAGAAATTTCAATCATCATTTTCCCAATAATCAAAGTTAAAGAGACCAGTGCTATAATTAAAGAGCCATCAAGCCTATCATAATCATTGATAATCACTACAGCAAATATCATAAATAAAGTACCAGTAATCCAATCTCTATTTCTACTTAGCTCAGTTATCAATAAAGGCAAAATTAATAGAAAAAACCCTACTATTAAAGCAAGATAGCCTATAAAAATAGCAATCATATTTATATAAATTTAAAATGAGATTTGCATTTCCATAAATAATAACTAAACCAATAAACTATCGTATTTTGAAACTATTATAACAATAATAGAAAAAGTTTCATATTTATCACTGTTCAATTTTTTTCACTTCTGGATTTTTTCGGCAAAATTGAGAACTTAAATCTTCCAATAAGAAAAAAAAGCGAGTAAAGGCTTATCGAAAAGCACCTATCAGCCGTTATAGTAATAATTGAAGAGAGACTGTGATCTCTTAGATCCATTGGCCCACCTGGCGGAATTGGTAGACGCGCTGGTTTTAGGTACCAGTGACTTCGGTCGTGGGAGTTCAAGTCTCCCGGTGGGCATATTTTTAAATATGCATGAAAGCAAGCTCTAATCACAGCATGACATGACCCAAAGCTTATTGAGGTCTCAAAATCAAACAACCTCGAAAAAACTTAAGTCATCAAATGATTGGCAAAAAGATATCCAGGAATACCTAGATCCACCTGGAGCAGTAAATGTCACTATAGGTTTGTTTTTTGGAGGCTATTTTTTAGCGGCCTTGAGTATCTGGCAATGGTACCAAGGTAATTGGCCATTACCTATTTTGGTTGCATTATCTTTCCTGGCTCTTCATATGGAAGGGACAGTTATTCATGACGCTTGCCACAACTCAGCGCATCCAAACAAATGGATAAATCAATTAATGGGGCATGGGGCGGCAATATTACTAGGCTTCAGTTTTCCAGTTTTCACTAGAGTACATCTTGAACATCATAAATATGTAAACGATCCCAAGAATGATCCGGATCATATCGTTAGTACTTTTGGTCCCGTTTGGTTGATAGCTCCTAGATTTTTTTATCATGAATATTTCTTTTTTGAAAGAAAGCTATGGAGAAAGTATGAGCTTATGCAATGGGGAATTGAGCGAGGCTTATTTATTACTATTGTCTTAGCTGGAATTAAATTTGGTTTTATGAATGTTATTTATAATTTATGGTTTGGTCCAGCTTTAATGGTCGGAGTCACATTGGGAATATTTTTTGACTATTTGCCACATAGACCTTTCCTATCAAGAAACAGATGGAAAAATGCAAGAGTGTATCCAAGCAGAGTAATGAACTTATTAATAATGGGGCAAAACTATCATTTAGTGCATCATTTGTGGCCATCAATTCCTTGGTTTGAATATAAACCCGCCTATGAAGCTACAAAGCCCTTATTAGATCAAAAAGGTTCTCCTCAAAGAATGGGAATTTTTGAGTCAAAAAAAGATGGATTGAATTTTCTTTATGATGTTTTCCTTGGAATAAGAAGTCATAAAAAAAATAGAAGTAAAATGCGTTTCTTAGCAAGAATAATACCAAAAAATATATGGCGAAAAAACTATATTAAATTAATTCATAAAACAGCAATAAACCCTCATTCAAAAAGCATAAATAACTAATCTGATAATATTTTTGGAACTCTAAAAAAGTTATCTTCTCTTTGAGGAGCTAAATTAAGCAAATCTTCTCTAATAGAAGTATTCTCTACTAAATCTTCACGTAAAACATTAACTACTTCAACAGCCCTAGAAGTGGGAGGAATATTTTCTGTATCAATAGTCTGCAACTGTTCAACGTATCCTAAGATTTTTTCAAGCTGATCTGTATAAGATTCTAATTGTGCATCAGGAAGTTCTAATCTGGCTAATTTTGCAACCTTGCGAACATCCTCTATTGTTATTTGAGCCATTATTCTAAAAGGAATTTAGAGAGATCTTCAGCTAAAGCATTAGCTGCCTTATCTAACAGTATCTTTCCATGTTCTGATTTTGCAAGGTCTGAATGGGAACCCATTCTCCCATCAGGATATCTCATACGAAAATCTTCGGCATTAGTTATTGGACCCGCAGGTGCTGGGTCAGGCAAAGAATGTTGTTTTTGCAGCAAACTAGGCTCTAAATGCAAAGTTAGAGATATTTCACTAGGTGTAGCATGTTGTCCTTCTTTGTCTCCATAAAGTTTTTTAGACTCTTCAAAGACCTCTAAAACATGAAACCAACTTATAAGTTTGCATCTAAGTCTAGAAGCAACAGGAAGATGACGATTTAAAGCAGTTGAATAAATTTTATGGAATGCAGACTTTACTGTCGCAATATTTCCTCCATGTCCATTTATTACATAAATTTTTTCAAAACCATTTTTAGCTAAAGATAAAACCACATCATGTACAACGTTCAATAAAGTTTCTGGAGTAAGACTAATAGTTCCAGGGAAACCAAGATGATGTTCAGCCATTCCAAAAACTTGAGTGGGTGCGACTAAAACTCCAGTAATACATCCAACTGCTCTTGCAACAGCCTCAGCAGTTAATGCATCTGTACCAATCGCGCCAGTAGGACCATGCTGCTCGGTGGAACCAATAGGTAAAATAATGCCTTTACAAGTTTTCAAATAATCTTCAACTTCCACCCAACTTCGGAGGTCCAAGCGTATAGAAGAAATTTCTTTAACTGAATCTGATATTTTTGAAATTGTTTTTGATTAGAAAAAGTCAATTAATATTAGATCTCTATTTACCGTTTTCATCTAAAAATAATTATTATTAGAAAATATCAATCAATTCTTTAAAATAGCAATCAAGATAGTAAATCATCAATTTTTTTGCAGGCCTGCCGATGAAGTAGCCCCTGATTTAATTGGTTGCTTACTAATAAAGCGTTTTGAAAACAAAAAACTACTTTGGGGAGTAATTGTTGAAACAGAAGCTTATTTCCAAGATGAACCAGCTTGTCATGGACATAAAAATAGAACGCCGCGAAATGAAACACTTTTTGGTTCGCCTGGTCGTTTTTATATTTATTTAACTTACGGAACCTATCACTGCATAAATTTAGTCACGCATAAAACGAATTGGGCTAGTGGGGTTTTACTACGAGCAGTAGCTTTACCAGGAGAAGATTCAAGAATCGCTTCAGGCCCTGGGCTACTAGCAAAAAGATTTGAATTAAATCTCACACATAATGATTTGGAAGCATCTAAGAAGAATGGTTTATGGATTGCAGAAAATACCTCAATTAAAAGTATGCAAAATATTGTCAGAACAACCAGAATAGGAATATCTAAAGCAAAAGACTTACCATTGAGATGGTATTTACAAAAAAGTCGAAGCGTAAGCAAGCGAAAAAAGGGAGACCGCACTCCTAACAAGAAAGAAAGTTGGGAACCTTCTTTATTTGATGGACCATGAGTAATTGGAATCACAAACACATAATCGATTTATCTACTTTTTCAGTAAGAGATTATGAAACTATTCTTGAATTAGCTAACCGATTCAAAGCATTACCCCAAAAAGGCCCGCGGAAGCTTCCTGCCCTTCAAGGTAAATTAATTGCAAATCTATTTTTCGAACCAAGCACGCGAACTAGAAGTAGTTTCGAACTTGCCGCTAAACGTCTTTCTGCCGATGTATTAAATTTCTCAGCAAATATAAGCTCGTTATCTAAAGGAGAGACTCCTTTAGATACAGCTCTAACTTATATATCCATGGGTGCAGATATTCTTATAGTTAGGCATGAATCAACAAATTTACCTAGTGAGTTAGCAAGTTACCTTGATAAATCTGGAGAAGAAACATCAATATTAAATGCTGGTGATGGCTTACATAGTCATCCAAGTCAAGGGTTGCTTGATCTCTTTACACTTGCTAGATATTTCAATCCTGAAAAGCCCTTACCAAATGCATTATCAAATAAGAAAATAGCAATTATTGGAGATATTCTTCATTCAAGAGTCGCAAGATCTAATCTATGGGCGCTAACAGGGTGTGGCGCTGATGTAATACTTTGCGGACCACCTAGTTTATTACCAGAAGATTTCGAGAATTTTGTTAAAGAACCACCACCTGGTCAAACCATTGACCCCATAAATAAGCGCGGAAAAGTTTTAATTAACAGGTCATTAAAAGATGCTTTAGAAGATATAGATGCAATAATGACGCTACGGATTCAAAAAGAAAGAATGAATAATAATTTAATTTCTAGTTTAGAAAGATATAAACAAGACTATGAAATCAACCATCAAAGATTAAAATGGTGCAAAAAAAATGTTCCTATTCTTCATCCAGGTCCTGTTAATCGTGATATAGAAATGAGCGGTGAAATTCTTGATGATAAATCATACTCTTTAGTTAGAGAACAAGTAGAAAATAGCATTCCAATCAGGATGGCTTTACTATATTTACTATCTTCAAAAAAACAAACTTAAAATAGAAGTTTTATAAAAAGAAAAAATAAATTTTAAATCATAATAATTTGAAAGCCTCTGTAAATAAGCCATAAATTAAACCAATTCTCAATATATCTAAAATATTTAAAATAATCCGCCTAGCTTTGTCTCTTATTAAAACCCTTCTAAATCTAATTATTAACTCCAAAATAAAAACAATAGACAAAGCACCAATCGGATCCATTAAAGCCAGAACACCATTAATCATACCTAAAGAACTGCCCAAAGAAAATCCAATAAAAAAAATAATTAAAAACAAAGAATACCTTCTCCATGGATTAAAACTCCAACCATCTAAACGCATTACTGCATGCGCTAATTTTTTTCTAAATCCAGTTTCCTGTAATTTCTTGACCATTTAAATAAGATAAGAGTAATAGTAAAAATAAGCAAGCTGTAAAATAATAATTCATAGTCATTTAAATTTTGACTTTCATGTAGCAAAGACATTATACATTCAAAAACTTTTCAAGTTAGATTTTCTATTTTAATCTCGGCTCTAAAATTTCTTATAAGTTTTCATCTTCAATAAAACTCTTTACTTAGATTTTAGATCAAAAATTATCTCAAAGACTTAATTGATTTTATAGAATTACTACATAAATAATTTTTAAAAAGTTCTCTCTGTCTATTTAAATAATGGAGAATAGGGGATTCGAACCCCTGACTTCTGCGGTGCGATCACAGCGCTCTACCAGCTGAGCTAATTCCCCTTTTTTGAAGTTACTCTTAAACATTATTCACTTCTTCACAATAAAATTGTAATTTAAAATGTAAATGACTTATCTTTAAATCATTTACTACTCAAACATTCAACAGCTATTTTTAATTCTTGATACATAAGTAAATGATATGAAAAAGGATCAGCCTCATTATCTAAAAGGGAAAAAGATACTTGTAGCAGCAAGCGGCAGCATAGCGGCAGTAAAAACACCCTTACTAGTTAGTCGATTAGTACAACTAGGTGCAGAAGTTCGTTGTTTGCTCACTCCTAGCGCCGCAAAACTGGTAAGTCCATTGTCCCTTTCAACATTAAGTAGAAGTCCTTGTTTTCAAGATTCAGATCAATGGGAATCAAATCAAGCGAAACCATTACATATCTTTCTTGCTGAATGGGCAGAACTTATTGTTATTGCTCCTCTTAGTGCAGCTTCATTAGGTAAATGGATTAATGGTATTTCCGATAACCTTCTAACAAGTGTTCTTCTTGCTTCAGAAGTCCCAATATTAGCTGCCGCTGCAATGAATACTGGTATGTGGATGAACAGAAGAGTTCAACACAATTGGGAAACACTTAAAAACGAGCCAAATGTCATAACAATTACTCCTGCAGACGGCCTCTTAGCTTGTGATCGATTAGGAGATGGTCGTATGGCTGATATAGATAGAATTGAATTAGCTATTGAAAGTGGCTTTATATATAAAGAAAAAAATAAGCTTTTTAAGCATGATTTAGATGGATTCAATTTTTTAATTACAGCTGGTCCCACTCTTGAAAAGATAGATATAGCAAGGCAAATTACTAATAGAAGTAGTGGAAAAATGGGTATAATGATCGCCCAAGCAGCTAAATTACGTGGCGGTGAGGTTAATTTCATACATGGACCAATAAAACTTGCCTCTGGACTTTTAGAAGGATTAAATAATTTCCCAATCAAAACTGCATCGGAAATGGGAGAAAGAATTTCTTCCTTACAAATATCAGCAGATTTTATTGTTATGGCAGCAGCAGTAGCAGATATTCAAAGAAAAAACAAAATTAAAAATATTAAAATCCCTAAGGAAGCATTAATGCAATCAATTCAAAACGATTTTGAACTAACCCCTGATCTTTTAAGTGAAATCACTAAAAACAAGTTTAGCGAGCAAATTGTTCTTGGTTTTGCAGCTGTAACAGGCTCTAATAACGAAATAAAGCTAGCGGGAGAAAAAAAAAGATCTTTAAAAGGAGTTGATCTTCTACTAGCAAATCCAATTGATCAAGAAGGACAAGGTTTCGAAAAAGATTTCAATAGTGGTTTTTTAATTGCTCCTAATGGAATTCTTAAAAAGATCCCTCAAAGGTCAAAACTTTTCATTGCTCATGAATTACTTGATTCATTAATCGAACATAAATCTAACGCTTTCGTAAAAATATAATTAAAACCTAAAAATTCTTTTTTTTCTTTTCGCAACCGAAAAGCCTTGCAATTAAAGGAATTTCTAGAATTAAAGGTGAAGAATCTCTTTTTCAATAAGCTACGGCTTGTATAGAGCTGCAAAAGGCATGCCAATACGGTCATTTTACCCTTGTAATATCCCAACTGAATTAATTGGGCGGTTACCTACCGCAGTCAACTAGCCCTTTCGGCTTCCTCTCATGCGATTTCGTCCTTTGCTGGCCTTGGTGCTAGCTTTTTGCCTAACTTTTGCAGCTGCACCAACTAGTGTCTCTGCCGCGTTCGTTAAAGGTCCTGAAAGGGGTAATGCCCGATTTGGGAACGTAGTAAATACCGGGAAAGCAGGAGAGTGCACTACTCTCCCTGCTAATGCTACGGACTCCATCAATGCTGATGGAAATTTCAAAAGTCTTTGTCTTCAACCAACAGAAGTTTTCGTAAAGCTTCAAGGTTCAAAGCGTCAAAAATCTGATTTCGTCCCAGCAAAAATCATCAGTCCTCGTTTCAATACTAGTATTGATGAAGTTTATGGTGATCTATCAGGTGGAAAGTTCACCGAACAAGGTGGACTTGATTTCTCCCTAATCACAGTATTAGCTCCTAATGGAGAAGAGTTTCCATTCGCCTTCTCTGTTAAAGACATGGTTGCTGATGCCAAAAAAGGTAAGTCTTTAGAGCCAGGAGCAGAGTTTTCTGGAACTACTTTTACGCCTAGTTACAGAACAGGTGACTTTCTTGATCCAAAAAGTAGAGCTAAAGACACAGGTGTTGAATATGCACAAGGCCTTGTTGCTTTAGGTGGTGATGATGAAGATCTAGCCAAAGAGAATGTAAAGCAAGATCTAAGTGGTAAAGGTCAAATCACCCTATCAATAGATAACGTTGATTCTGATACCAACGAATTTGGTGGAACCTTTGTCGCAATTCAGCCTTCTGACAATGACCTTGGATCTAAAGAACCAGTAGATGTCAAAATAACTGGTATTCTTTATGGCCAAAAAGCCTAGTTAAATTATCAGAATAAAAAAAGAGGCCATTAGGCCTCTTTTTTTTTAACTATTTTACTTTCATAGATTCCCTTTTTTGCCCCACCATCTGGGAGAATTTAAACTTACTTTATTGAGTAAGAATGGTTAATAGTAATTCCACCTTATCTAAAAGATCAGGACTAATAGCTCCTTATGGAGGAGAAATAGTAGATCTCATGGTCTCTGAGAATGAAAAGGAACCAGTCAAAGAAACAGCTACTAAAAAACTTGAATGCTCAGACAGAAATGCCTGTGATATCGAATTATTGACAATTGGAGGATTTTCTCCGCTTAAAGGATTTATGCAAAAGGCTGATTATGACTCAGTTGTAGCTACAAATAGAACAATTGATGGATTTTTATTTGGACTGCCCATTGTTTTAGATACTGATGATGAAGGTTTCAAGGAAGGAGAGAAAATTCTACTTACCTACAAAAATCAAAATTTAGCAGTACTTGATATTGAAGAAATATGGGAGCCTGACAAAGTCAAAGAAGCAAAATCCTGCTATGGAACAACATCTCTTGAACATCCTGCAGTCAGGATGATAGCAATGGAAAGGAAACGGTTTTATATAGGAGGAAAATTAAAAGGACTAGAACTTCCTAAAAGAATTTTCCCTTGTAAAACACCTTTACAAGTAAGAGCAGAATTACCACAAGGAGAAGATGTAGTAGCTTTCCAATGTAGAAATCCTATTCATAGAGCCCATTATGAATTATTTACCAGGGCACTTCATGCCAACAATGTCAGCAAAGGAGCAGTAGTTTTAGTCCATCCAACATGTGGACCAACTCAGCAAGATGATATTCCAGGAAATATTAGGTTTCAAAGTTATGAAAAACTAGCCGCTGAAGTAAAAAATCCAAGAATAAAATGGTCATATTTACCTTATTCGATGCATATGGCAGGTCCAAGAGAAGCACTTCAACACATGATTATTCGAAGGAATTATGGATGCACTCATTTCATAATTGGCAGAGATATGGCTGGATGTAAATCAAATATGACCGGTGAAGATTTCTATAGTCCATATGCTGCTCAAGATTTTGCTAAAGCTTGTGCAAAAGAACTAAGCATGGATACAGTGCCATCATTAAATTTAGTGTATACAGAAGAAGAAGGATACGTATCAGCTGACCATGCAGAGAAATTAGGCCTTCATATAAAAAAACTAAGCGGCACTCAATTCAGGAAAATGCTTAGAAATGGTGAAGACATTCCAGAATGGTTCGCATTTAAAAGCGTGGTTGAAGTTCTAAGAGCCGCATAAATGACCTTAAGCCTATTAACATTCATAAACAAGACAGAAAAGATCCGTGAACAAACGCTGGAGAAACATTGCTCTCTACATCCTTATGGTTGTAGTAGTAATCTTTATAGGGAGTGCTTTCTTTGATAAGCCAGGCCCATCGAATACTACAAGAACCCTCAGATATAGCTCTTTTATAGAAGCTGTACAAGACAAACAAATAAGCAGGATCTTAATTTCACCTGACAAATCAACTGCCCAAGTCGTTGAAAATGATGGAGGTAGAGCAGTTGTAAACCTTGCACCAGATCAAGATCTTCTTCAATTACTTACAGAAAACAATGTAGATATTGCAGTTCAACCATCTAGCCAACCAAATCCGTTTCAACAAGCTGCAACAAGTCTGATTTTTCCAGTTCTACTGCTAGGTGGACTATTTTTCCTTTTCCGAAGAGGAGGAGCCAGTAATGGTGGTAATCCTGCAATGAATTTTGGAAAAAGCAAGGCAAGGTTACAAATGGAGCCTTCGACCCAAGTCACTTTTGGGGATGTGGCAGGTATTGAAGGAGCCAAACTCGAATTAACGGAAGTAGTCGATTTCTTAAAAAATCCAGATAGATTTACAGCAGTTGGAGCAAAAATACCCAAGGGTGTTCTCTTAGTTGGACCACCGGGGACGGGGAAAACACTTCTTGCAAAAGCTGTAGCAGGAGAAGCTTCTGTTCCATTCTTTTCTATCTCTGGATCAGAATTTGTTGAAATGTTTGTTGGAGTTGGTGCTAGCAGAGTTCGAGATCTTTTTGAACAAGCCAAGAAAAATGCTCCATGTATAGTTTTTATTGATGAAATTGATGCTGTCGGTCGCCAAAGAGGCGCAGGTCTAGGGGGAGGTAATGACGAAAGAGAACAAACATTAAATCAATTATTAACTGAAATGGATGGATTCGAAGGTAATACAGGAATAATTATCGTTGCCGCTACTAATAGACCCGATGTACTTGATTCAGCACTTATGAGGCCAGGTAGGTTCGACAGGCAAGTTACCGTTGACAGACCAGATTATGCCGGCAGATTACAAATTCTCAATGTTCACGCAAGAGGGAAAACACTTTCCAAAGATGTTGATCTTGATCAAATTGCAAGAAGAACGCCAGGTTTTACTGGAGCTGATTTAGCAAATTTGCTAAATGAAGGAGCAATACTTGCTGCCAGAAGAGACCTAACTGAAGTAAGTAATGACGAAATAAGTGATGCTATAGAACGAGTAATGGTTGGACCAGAAAAAAAAGATCGAGTAATTAGCGATAAAAGAAAAAAGCTAGTTGCATATCATGAAGCTGGGCATGCAATTGTTGGAGCAGTTATGCCTGATTACGACCCAGTTCAAAAGATTTCTATTATTCCAAGAGGTCAAGCTGGTGGACTTACTTTCTTTACTCCAAGTGAAGAACGAATGGAATCAGGTCTATATTCTCGAGCTTATCTTCAAAATCAAATGGCTGTAGCTTTAGGCGGAAGAGTAGCTGAAGAAATAATTTATGGAGAAGATGAAGTTACGACAGGAGCTTCAAATGACTTAAAGCAAGTTGCTCAAGTTGCTAGGCAAATGGTTACTAAATTTGGAATGAGTGACAAAATAGGTCCTGTTGCTTTAGGCCGATCACAGGGAGGAATGTTCTTAGGTAGAGATATTGCATCTGAAAGAGATTTCTCTGAAGATACAGCGGCAACTATCGATTCAGAAGTATCAGATTTAGTGGAAGTTGCTTACCAAAGAGCAACTAAAGCTTTAATTGATAATAAAAATGTTTTAGAGGAATTAACTCAATTATTAATAGATAAGGAAACAGTTGACTCTCAAGAATTTCAAGACCTTTTAATACGACATGAAGTAAAAGTTGCAGAATACGCCTAAAAATAAAATAAAAAACGAATTCTTGTTTCAACAAAATCAATTGATACAAGAATTTTCTAAACAGCCATTAATTATAGTTTTAAGAGCTAGTAATAAAGTTTTTGAAAGTAAAGAACACGAGAAGATCTTTCTAAATAGGATTGAAAATCTTCATCTTTTAGGAATCAAAAATATAGAAATAGCATGGACTGATCATCATAAATGGAAAGATCTTATAATAAAAATAAGAAGCAAATTCCCAAGTATTAACCTTGGTGCAGCTTCAATAATAAATGAATTTGGATTAAATGAAATAATAGAACTTAATTTTTCTTATGCGATGTCACCTTTTTGGGATCCCAATCTTCAAAAAAAAGCCAAAGATAAAAATCAAGTTCTTATACCAGGTGTTTTTTCACCTACAGAAATTCAACAAGCGATTTCTTATGAAAGCCAAATAATAAAATTGTTTCCAGCATCAATTTTAGGAAAAGATTACTTAGAAAGAATTCAATCTTCTATTAATTCGCTACCCTTTATAATTGCTGCCGGCGGAATAGACCCAGAAGAAATAGATATATGGCTCAAAAAAGGCTTTAGTGCTGTTGCTTTAGGCAAAAAATTAATAAAAGGGGAAAAGATATCTAAAACATTACTAACCTGGTTAAAAATACATAAAAAAAAATATGTTTAGGATGAAGGAATAGAAGATCTACTAAAAAAGTTGGCATTGTCCATGATTTCTAAGTAAATGATCAGCTAAAACCAATGCAACCATTGCCTCAACCATCGGAACAGCTCTAGGTAAAACACAAGGGTCATGTCTACCTTTAGAGCTCAATGTAGTTGAATTTCCTGCTGCATCAACTGTTTGCTGACTTTTTCGAATGGTCGCAGTAGGTTTAAAAGCAATTCGAAGAACTATTGGCTCACCATTACTAATACCTCCTTGTATTCCACCAGAATTATTTGTAGAAGTCTTTAAACTTCCATCTTCAGAAGGAATAAATGCATCATTATGTTCGCTTCCCTTTAATTTAGTTCCTTGAAATCCTGATCCAATTTCAAAACCCTTTGTCGCAGGCAAAGACATTAAAGCCTTTGCTAAATCAGCTTCTAATTTATCAAAAACTGGCATCCCTAAACCAATAGAAGGTTTTCGCACTATGCACTCAATGACTCCTCCGCATGAATCTCCTTCTTTACTGATCTCTTCTATTCTTTGAAGCATTAACTTCGCATCATTATCATTTGGACAACGAACAATATTTGACTCAACTTGCGTAAAAGTTACTTTCAATGGATCAACATCTGATTGAATGCTATGAATTTGACGAACCCATGCCAAAACTTCTGTTTGATTTAATTTAAATAATAATTGCTTAGCTATAGCACCAGCAGCTACTCGGCCAATTGTCTCTCTTGCCGAAGCTCTTCCTCCCCCACTAGTAGCTTGAATTCCATATTTAGCGTGATAGGTTGCATCTGCATGAGAAGGACGAAATACCTTTTGCATAGAGTCATAGTCACTGGGTTTATGATCCTTATTCCTTACCAAAATTGATATCGGTGTACCGAGAGTTTTATTCCCACTCAATCCACTCAATATTTCTATTTGATCAGATTCTTTTCTAGGAGTCGTTATTTTACTTTGCCCAGGCTTCCGCCTATTTAATTCCAGTTGTATCTTCTCAAGATCTAATTCCAATCTAGGAGGACAGCCTTCAACTATTACTCCCACTCCACCTCCATGTGATTCACCAAAGGTGGTTATACGAAATAAATCACCGAAACTACTTCCCATACTGAACTCATTTTGAATAAATAGTAAGAAATAGTAAGAACAAAAAGATGAAAATATATCAATTAAGCACAAATTAGGCAAAAAAAACCCCCTCTTTAAAGAGGGGGGGGTAAAAACTTAAAAAGTTAAAAAGTTAACCTCAGCCTATTGCAGGAGCCTGAAGAGCAACTGTAGTTGACTCAGCAGCTGCAAGGTCAAGAGGGAAGTTATGAGCATTACGCTCATGCATTACTTCCATACCAAGGTTTGCACGGTTAAGTACATCGCCCCAAGTAGGAACTACTTTGCCTGATGAATCAACAACAGACTGGTTAAAGTTAAAGCCATTTAAGTTGAAAGCCATGGTGCAGATGCCCATAGAAGTCAACCAAACACAAATAACTGGCCATGAAGCCAAGAAGAAGTGAAGGCTACGGCTATTGTTGAAGCTTGCATATTGGAAGATCAAGCGACCAAAATAACCGTGAGCAGCCACGATGTTATAGGTCTCTTCTTCTTGTCCAAACTTGTAACCATAATTCTGAGAATCAAGTCCAGTGGTTTCACGAATTAGTGATGATGTAACCAATGAACCATGCATAGCAGAGAACAATGCTCCACCAAACATTCCTGCAACACCAGCCATATGGAATGGGTGCATAAGAATATTGTGCTCAGCCTGGAAAACAAACATGAAGTTAAATGTTCCAGAAATTCCCAATGGCATTCCATCAGAGAATGAACCCTGACCGAATGGATATACAAGGAATACAGCAAAAGCAGCTGAAACTGGTGCTGAATAAGCAACACAGATCCAAGGACGCATACCTAAACGATATGAAAGCTCCCACTGACGACCCATATATGCAGAAATACCAATCAAGAAGTGGAAAATAACTAGCTGGTAAGGACCGCCGTTATAAAGCCATTCATCAAGACTTGCAGCTTCCCAAATAGGGTAGAAGTGAAGACCAATTGCATTACTTGAAGGGACAACAGCACCTGAGATGATGTTGTTTCCATACAAGAATGAACCAGCTACAGGTTCGCGAATACCGTCAATATCTACTGGAGGTGCAGCGATAAAAGCAACGATAAAACAGGTTGTCGCGGCTAGAAGGCAAGGGATCATCAAAACACCAAACCAACCAACGTAAATGCGGTTAGAAGTGGATGTAACCCATGCACAGAATTCCGGCCAACCTTTGAGCAGAGACGAGCCCTGCTGCCTAATGGTTGTCATGAGGACGAAATTAAGTGTCCCAATTGGGACGTTATATAAGGGCAGACGTAATACCTGCCAAAGTGATCTTAAAGGAAAATATGCAATTCGTGGGTGCTTTAATATGAATTTGCGAAGAAATACAAAACAAAATCCGCATAAAGCCTTAACAAAGTCTTAAGATTCTTGGTCAATGTCTTATAGAAAAGAAAGTGGTACTAATTAAATGGTTTGCGCAAGGACGAAGGTCTGAAGAAAAAGTACCGTTATCTTATGCTCGGCATAGAAAAATAGAACTTGAATCTCAAGGTGCAATAGTTTATTGGAGTGAAAGGGTTATAGCTTTTTGAGTCGGAAATTCATTTTCAAAATTAATCTCTAGAAAAAATCAAGTAAAAAGTAAAATATTTTAAATATAAATTATGAATTCATAATCACATTATAAACTCCAAAAGCAAAAAATAAAAGCTATCTTCATTTGTCAATTAATTGACTTAATGATTGAAGCCACTTATTAGAAAAAGGCAAAATTTCTCTTTTTGTAAAACTCATCGCAATATTCTTCTCGAAGTAAGAAGCTTCATTTATAAATACAGGAATATAAGAAGTATTTTCAGAATATATATAAGTTTCACCAGATGAATTCATAAATAAAGGATCTCCTTTGTTTATTTTTACCCAATCTTTACCTTCTCTTTCTGGATGAATGAATGCAATACGATTCCCATTCTCATCTCGTGGGAAATCAATACTTTTAATATGTCTATGAATAATAATATTTCTGGGAATATTAGCTATGTTGTCTCTAACAAAAGAAAGCTGATCTAAACAAGCCTCTAAAGCTAGTTTGGTTTGAATAATAGTCTTTGAAACAAGCAAGCCTTGAGGTGTTGCCCCTATCTCTATAACCAGTCCACACGGCCAAGAAGTAACCATAAATCCCTGTTGAGATAGATCACCTTCATGCAGATAAATCGGAAGTCCTAATTGGTGTTGAATTAATCCAGCTAAAGCTAAATCAGATGGCCTTCTTCCATAAACCACAAGACTATTCCCCATATATGAAGTGGTGCTATGAAAATCAAAAATAATTTGACAGGGAATTTTCCCACTCGGTCCAAAAATATCCAGTAAATACCTTGCTCTTGTAACTTCGAAATCTTGATTTTCTATATCACTTAATAAATCAGAATGAAAGCAGCGGTTTAAATCTCGATCAATATAACGAAGATTTGCTTCCCTAGCTTCAGGATTTCCTATAACTGAAAAAACATCTATATTTTTTTTATTTAGACCCCATAACTTTTTTTCTAATTGATCAAAAAGCCATGAAGCATTTTCTTCGTTCCCATGAGTACCTGCAACCAACAAAACTTGCAATGCACACATAAATCTTCAAAATATTCCTTATCAATCTAAATAAAAATTATGGCAATACCTCAAATAATTGTTAATGCGTCAAGAAAAAGCTGGAGATGGCAATGGGAGAAACTTATGCAAGGACTTGGGCCTGCAGATTCAAAAGGGAATTACCTAAGACCGGAAAGTCAATACCAAAAATCTATCGCACCTTCAAAAGAAGAAATTATCAATAGATCGAAAGATAATAAGCCAATATTAATTATTGGTAGAAGCTGTCCTTGGGCACATAGAACCTGGTTGATTTATGAACTCAGAAATTTAAATTCAAATCTACAATTACATCTAGCTGAACCTTGCCATCAAACTGGAAGATGGGTTTTAAAAAAAGAAATACTAGGCTGTTATTCACTTTTAGAGTTATATAAAAAATATAGTTATCAATCATTTAGCAGGGCAACAGTTCCTATTCTGATTGATCCAATAGGATCCAATGGAAATAAACCTAAGATCCTTGGGAATGAAAGCGCCCAACTCATTGAAACACTTAACAAATGGCCTTCTACTCAAGAAAAGCTAGATTTAGCTCCTAAAGAACTAAAGAAAGATATAAACAGATGGCAGGACCTTCTTCAACAATCTGTAAATAATGGAGTTTACAAATGTGGCTTTGCTCGGAATCAAAATGCATATAACAAGGCATCAAAAGAGCTTTTTCATGCTTTAAAAATAGTAGAAGAACATCTTTCCAAAAAAGGTCCTTGGCTTTGTGGAGAAAAACTAACTCTGGCAGACATAAGATTATTTCCAACACTCATCAGATGGGAATCAGTTTATGAACCTTTATTTGGATGCAGGCTTAAACCTTTTTGGACATTTCCAAATCTTTGGGAATGGCGTAAAAAACTATTTAATTTAAGGAGTGTTGCTAAAACATGTGATAATGAAATATGGCGAAAGGATTATTTTGGTGCATTATTTCCATTAAACCCAAGCAACATAATTCCAAATGGAGAAAGGTTACAAGAAATTATGAATTATGAAATTCCTCAATTTTCAAAAGAATACAATCAATTTCCAGTAAATTTTACTAATGGATAACCAAAAGAAGTATGAGGGAATTTATGGCCCTTATTCAATAACAGAAAAAGATAGAAACGAGGTCAAGTTTTATAGAATCTCATTATTGATTTGTGGGATCTCCTTTGCCTTAGGTTTAATCCAATGGATTTTGAAAGGGCCTGAATTAGTATGGATTTGGTTATTTCTTATGATAATTTCACTTGGCTTATCCTTATATTGGATTCATATCTATATTCGAGAATTACATCAAGCTCTTCAAATTTTTTGGTTAATAGGAACGATTAATATTTTAATACTTACTATATTATTCGGCACAGAAAATTTAATACCTAAAATCTCATATGAATCAAATCTTCTAATTACTATCAGTCCATTATTTATTTCACTAACAGGGTTAGGCTTTAAAGAATTCTTTTGTTTCCGAAGATTAGAAGCAATAGGCTTAACACTCTTAATCCCTATGGCTTTACTTGGAAGTTTAAGCAAGTTACTAAATGAAAGATTTGTTTTCACTTTAATTTGTATAGCTTCCGGGCTTTTAATAATTATGGCTTTAAATAAGTTTGGGACGGATGCAAAGGCTGATATTGGTGATAAAAGTGTTTTTGAATACATGAAAAATATCAAAAAACAAAAAGCAATTTAAAGCCAATAAATATAAAAAATCAGCTCTCACCAACAATCGAGAAGGATTAAACAGTAATAATTGATACCTTTTTTTTGCATTTGGTGTGGAAATCCAACCAGAGCACGTATCGATGTTTTGCATATTCCTGAAGGATAATTATCTTATAAAAGTCGAACGCGACCAGGTTTCATCCAAGATTTTATGAACACCATCGACGAGCACATTCTTAAAGATCAATCTGAGATCAAATCAGCCAAAGCTGAAGGAAATGATCCAAAGGTAAGGCACTTAACTGAAGAGCTTCATTCTCTTGAGGAATATAAGGAGCATCATCCTGAGGACAAACATGACCCAAATGCCTTAGAGCTGTTCTGCGAGGCAAATCCTGATGAGCCTGAATGTTTAGTTTATGATGACTAAATAAATTTCAACTCAGTACAATTGCATAAAAAAAGCGGGATTAACCCGCTTTTTTTATGCATATAAATAAAATCCTAGATCAATAATCCATATCAAAATCAGATGGACTACTCATAAGAGAGCATACAACAGCTTCTTCATTCTTCATTTTTTTAACTTCCGCTATTGGTCTCCCCATTCGACGCAATACCTCAATCTCTTGATGAGATTGACACCTTGCAATAATTTTCCCATTTCCATCAAAGCAACTGTAAAAGTTCATAATTTCAAAAACACATCCCATTTATGGCCAATCTTTAAGCAAAAGACAAGTGTTGAAAAATAAAGAAAAAAATAATTAATTATCAAGCTCTTCCCAAATTTTCTCTAGAAGTAAGCTAAGGCCATCATTCATTACCGCAGAAATAGAAAAAACCTGTTTTTGACTTTTTTTCTGCAACATTTGCAAAATTTCATTTTGTCTATTATTGCTCACTAATTCTTTTTTATTTAAAACCAAAATCCTTGGTTTTCGAAGCAAGCTTTTTTCATATGCAAAAAGTTCTCTTTCAATGACATTCAAATCTTGAAGAATATCTGGAGACGATGCATCCAAAACATGAATAAGTAATTTTGTTCGTTGAATATGCCTAAGAAAATCATGCCCTAAACCAATACCTTTTGCAGCTCCTTCAATTAATCCAGGAATATCAGCAAAAAGAGTCCCATCTCCACTTGGCTTGCGAACAACTCCTAAATTGGGAATCAAAGTTGTAAATGGATAGTTTGCAATTTTCGGACGCGCTGCTGATAAAACAGAAATCAATGTGCTTTTCCCAGCATTAGGTAAACCAATAATTCCAACTTCAGCCAACAACTTCAATTCAAGTTGAAGTTCCCATTCTTCACCCTCTTGACCTTCTGTAAATTTTTCTGGAGCACGATTTCTATTACTTAAATAATGCGCATTCCCCAATCCTCCTCTACCTCCATACGCAACAATTAATGTCTCTCCATTTTTTGTTAAATCACCAAGAATAATCCCAGTTTGAAAATGCCTTACTTCTGTGCCGCAAGGCACTTTTAGGACAACATCATTTCCAAAAGCACCAGAGCATTTATTCGGACCACCACGATAGCCATTTTCGGCACAAATCAATTGCTTAAATTTAAAATCTAAAAGGGTTTGCAAATTCGAATCAGCTTGTAATACCACATTTCCCCCTTTCCCTCCATCTCCTCCAGAAGGGCCCCCAGCAGGAACATACTTTTCTCTTCGAAAAGCCACTATTCCTTCTCCCCCATTCCCAGCTTTAAAAGTTATCCTCGCCTGATCAATAAACTGCACTACAAAATAAGTTGAAATTGACCGATATTTAGCCTATTGCATAAGAGAAAAATTATGACATTAGTAATAATGGTCTCCTAACTTTAATTTTCTACGTAAATCATCAACTTATCCAAACCACACTGCATCCTGCTCCACCATCTTGCCTCTCAGCATCTTCCACTCTCTCAACATAATTAACAGTATTTAACCATTCTCTTAACCCTCTCTTTAATTTTCCTGTTCCAATTCCATGAACAATCCAAATAGGTCCAGACGAATGTCTAATCTTTTCTTCTACCACTGACTCAGCTTCATGAACTTTTAATCCTCTTACATCTAAAGTGTTTTTTTTAGTTCTAATAGAGGAAGTTGTCCTTAAAGATACAGAAGAATTAATTTCAACTACGGAGTTAAAGTTTTTTACTCGACGTCCATCCAGACTCTCTATTCCATTTAAATCAACAGTACTTCTAAAAACCCCACATAAAACTGTCACTTGTAATCCATCTGGTGAGATAGATACAACTTCTCCAGCTTTTCCCAACAAAGTCACTCTTACATAATCTCCTACTTTTGGGAACCAATCCAACTTGGTTTTAGATGTAGACTTAGGTAGAGAATCATTCGATATCTCTCGCAATCTTTTACCTGCACGTCTCGCCGTTTCGCCTGAAGCACCTTTATCTCGTAAACGACGTATTAAAGCTCTTACCTCCTTTTGCCCTTCTCGTATAGAAGTTTCAAGTTTTTTACGCCCTTTTTCTTCTATTTCTGCTGACTTCTGGCTTTGATGCTTCCATCTAGTCAATAACTCTTCATGTAATAACTCCGTACGAGCTAATAAAAGAGCTGCATCCTCTGCAGCAGATTGTTGCCTTGCTCTTTGTTCTTCAAGACCTTTAATAATTTGATTAACATCAGCAACATTCTGATGATCTAAAAGTTTATGCGCTTGATCAATAATCTTAGAATCTAACCCTAATCTTCTCGCAATTGAAAGAGCATTGCTTTTACCAGGAATTCCCCACTGCAAATGGTAAGTAGGTGTAATAGTATCACTATCAAAAGAAACGGAAGCATTTTCAAACCTGGGATCACTATATTTTAAAGACTTCAGCTCACCAAAATGAGTCGTTGCAATAGTCAATCTTGCTCTATCTGCCAATGTAGTTAATAATGCTATAGCTAAAGCAGTTCCTTCACTTGGATCAGTACCTGCACCAACCTCATCTAATAAAACAACAGTTAACCCTGAATATTCTGTAATTGCATCAATAATACGTCGAATACGAATTACGTGACCACTGAAAGTGGAAAGACTTTGTTGGAGTGATTGCTCATCTCCTATATCCGCTAAAAGCTGACCACACCAAGGAAGTGAAAGTTCCCCTTCGCAAGGGAGGAATAAGCCAGCTCTCGCCATCAAAACAGCTAGCCCAATACTTTTTAATGCAACAGTTTTTCCTCCTGTATTTGGTCCAGTAATAGCAACTACTTTTAATTTAGAAGAAACTTCTAAGCTAATAGGTACAACAACATCACCTTGTTCTCTACTTTCCTGCCATACAAGGAGAGGATGGCGGAATTCATTAATTATAAATGACGAATCTTTTTCTTGATCAAAAACCGGAGGTATTGCACCTAGCCAAGTTGCATAACGAGATCGAGTTAAAAGTAATTCCAAATCCAACATTATTCGGCATAACTCTTTCACCGTTTCAAAATTTTTACCAACTTCACCACTCCACTTCAACAATAAACGATTTTCTTCTTCAAAGATCTTCGTTTCAATTCCAGCAATTCGATTACTTAATGAAATAACAGATTGAGGCTCTACAAAAACTGTACTTCCAGAGGCTGAGGTATCATGCACAACACCATTAATTTGAGAGCTTGCACCAACTTTGACTGCTAGAACAGATCTTCCATATCTTTCAGAAATAATAGTATCTTGTAGAGAAGAAGAAAAACGTCTAATAATTTCCATCAAAATCTTTCTACGCTCTTCTCGTGAACCTTGAGACTTTCTTCGTAATTGAGAAAGTTCATAACATGCTCTATCTGCAACACGACCTCCTTCCTCTATTCCAAATTCAAGGAGTTTTTGTAAGTCAGGCAAAGTTGCTAAATTACTTAAGAAATTTGTTAATTTTGGACGTAACAGAGGATCATCTATTTGTCGTCGTAACTTGCGTGCAGTTCTAAGAGTTTCAGCAACTTTTAATAGCTCTTCTCCCGAAGCCATTCCTCCTTTATGACAATGCAAAAGAATATGTTCCAAATCATGAATAGCGTCAAAGCTTAACCCCCCTTCTAAAACCCTATCTAACTCTCCAATTTCAATTGTTTTATCAATTATAAGTTGGCTACTCTCCACATCAGGAGGAAATTTAAGATTCTTACATTCTCTTCGACACTGTGAAGTAACTGCAAAAGTAGAAAGTTGAAAGCAAAGTCTTGGCCATTCCAATAATTTTAATGTTTCTTGAAATACATCATCATTTGACTGAAAATCAATAACCTCACGAGAAGAATTCATACAATTGCCAACTCTTTTATTGATTAGATGGGATTCCAGAAGGGTCGTGGTAAAGCATTTCTAACCAATTCCCTTCAGGATCTTTGAGATAAAAAGAAGAAGTTCCATCCCTATGGTCATGTAATGCTCCAACTTTCACACCAGCATCCTTTAAATTACGATGCATCTGCTGTATTTCCTTTTTGTCAGTAAAATGAAAAGCAAAATGAGGACCTGCCGCCTTATAGCTAGGACCTAGAAGTGCTAATCCATCTTTTGTTATTTCAGATTCTAAATAACACCAATCAGAATCATCCCAAATCAATCTCATCCCTAACTTCATATAGAAAGATTTTGCACGTTTTACATCTTCAACACGTATAGCTACATGTCCTAGTCTTTGAACTTTTGGTTTATTCTTCTCAAAACTGTCGAGTTCCATGTTTAAGCTAAATGAGATCTATTGACATTAAAGTCATTAGATTAATCTTTAAGCCAATTGGCGGCATCACATGCATGATACGTCAATATTAAATCTGCACCTGCTCTTTTAAAACTCAACAAGGTTTCAAGCACAACCTCTTTCTCATCTATCCATCCCGCGTTAGCAGCAGCCTTAATCATAGAGTATTCACCACTAACATTATAAGCAGCGATAGGCAATTCTGATTCTTGTCTCAAACGGTAGATAATATCTAAATATGCCAAACCAGGCTTAACCATCAAAATATCTGCCCCTTCTTCCTCATCTAATTGAGCTTCAATAATGGCTTCTCTAGAATTTGCCGGATCCATTTGATATGTATTTTTATTTTCAGGAATGTTTTTCATGCCGGTTAATCTAGGAGCTGAATCAAGAGCTTCTCTAAAAGGTCCATAATAAGCTGAAGAGTATTTAGCCGTATAACTAATAATTCCCACATGTTCAAATCCTTCCTCATCTAAAGACTCCCTGATAGCACCAACTCGACCATCCATCATATCGCTTGGTCCAATTAAATCTGCACCTGAATTTGCCTGAACAACAGCTTGTCGACATAAATTTTCAATCGTCTCATCATTAAGTACTACACCATCAGAACTAACAATTCCATCATGTCCATCACAAGAATAGGGATCCAGAGCAACATCAGTCATAATCGTCATATCAGGTATTTCTTTCTTTAAACGTCGAATTGCTCTAGGAATTAATCCATTTTCGTTAAAACACTCAGCACCATCTTCTGTTTTCAAAGAGTCATTAATCTTTGGGAATAAAACGACACACCTAATACCCAAATCCCAAGCTCTTTGAACTTCTCCAATTAGTGAATCTAAACTCCAACGGTTTGCTCCTGGCATTGCAGAAATTTGTTGCACTTCTGATCCTTCATGAACAAATAATGGATAAATAAAATCTGAAGGTGTAACGAGATTCTCTCTCACCATGCTCCTCAAAGCAGATGAGCGACGAAGGCGACGTGGGCGATAGGTGAGATCCATATGGACCAAAAAAGATAACTATGATTTTAAGCAAAATTTATCTATATTAGAGCCGAATTAAACCAATCCTTACGCGGATCATAACTACGCATTTTCCCAAGTTGATCAATCAGCTCTAATTCTGAACTTGTCCATTCCTTAGAAATTTTTAATTTAAGAGTAAAGATTAAATCTCCTCGGCCATTAATAGTAGGAAATCCCTTACCTTTTAATCTTAGATTTTGTCCAGGCAAAGTAGATTTTGGAATCCTAATCTTAGCTTCTCCATCTGGAGTAATTACTTGAATTGTTGCTCCTAAAATAAGTTCATCTATAGCAACCGGCAAATCCGCACAAAGATCATCGCCTTCTATTCCCCATATAGGATGAGATTTCACATCTATATGTAAATATAAATCACCTCGAAGTCCACTCCCACTTTGTATATTTCCTTTACCTTTAACTCTTAATTTAGAGTTTGATTTGATACCCTTAGGGATTTTTATTTTTATTTTTTCATTATTAACTACGAGGGTCCTCTCAGTCCCAAAAAATGATTCACGAAAACTAATTTGTAATTGTATTTTTGCATCTAAATTAATTATCTTCTTAGAAGTCTGGGAAGAGGTAGAGAAATTAGGACTAAACCCAGTCGTAGAGGCTCCACCTGTAAATCTTCCTAAAAGCTCATTGATAAACTCATCAAAGTTTCCATAACCTCCAAAATCAACTGCTACACCTTGACCAAAAGGAGAAGTAGCATCTGAAACATTCCTTTGATTCCAATACTGACCGAATTCTTCATATCGTTTTCGTTTATCAGGATCTGAGAGCACTTCATAAGCCTCACTAATCTCTTTAAATTTATTTTCAGCTTCAGGATTATTCGGATTTATATCAGGGTGATATTTTCTTGCTTTGGATCTAAAAGCTCGCTTAATGTCCACTGCCTTGGCAGATCGATCGATTCCAAGCACTTTGTAGTAATCGCGATAGCCGCTTCCTGTCATATATGAAAAAGACCATATCTATTAGAGGTTTTAAGTCTCTCAACATTTTTGTATTTATTGACATTCTTTAAATGTAGAAAAGTCCGAACGATATGGGACTCAACGATATAGGCTAAGAGAATTAATTCAATAAAGGAGACTCTCTATTGGCATTAATTAATGGTTTTCACCTTAAGAATATTAGAGGTGACGTACTAGGAGGGATTACAGCAGCGGTAGTTGCATTACCGCTAGCCCTAGCGTTTGGGAATGCAGCCTTAGGACCTGGCGGGGCTATTTATGGGCTATATGGAGCTGTGGTCGTAGGGTTCCTTGCAGCATTATTTGGAGGGACACCAGCACAAGTCAGTGGGCCAACAGGTCCAATGAGCGTAACTGTTGCAGGCGTTGTAGCGAGTCTCGCAGCAGTAGGCGTCCCCAGAGATCTTTCAGCTCAGCAAATCTTGCCATTAGTAATGGCAGCAGTAGTTATTGGTGGATTATTTCAAATATTATTCGGAATCTTACGACTTGGGAAATACATCACTCTGGTTCCATATTCAGTTGTATCAGGCTTTATGTCTGGTATAGGTGTAATTATTATTTGCCTTCAAATAGGTCCTCTTCTAGGAATCACGACAAGAGGCGGAGTAATTGAATCACTTTCAACTGTTTTCAATAATTTTCAACCAAATGGCGCAGCAATAGGTGTTGCTGTGATGACTCTTGGAATAGTTTTTCTAACTCCCAGAAAAATTAGTCAATGGTTACCCTCACCTCTTTTAGCTTTATTAATAGTTACACCTCTTTCAATTTTATTGTTTGGAGAAACTTCGATAGATCGAATTGGAGAAATTCCAAGAGGAATTCCTTCACTTGGTATACCAAGCTTCAATCAATATTTTCCAATAATTCTGAAAGCAGGTCTTGTACTAGCTGTTCTAGGTGCAATTGATTCTCTTTTAACTTCTTTAGTAGCAGATAACATCTCCCAAACAAGGCATAACTCAGATAGAGAATTAATCGGACAAGGAATAGGGAATGCAGTAGCGGGACTCTTCTCTGGATTGCCTGGGGCTGGAGCAACAATGAGAACAGTTATAAATGTGAAATCAGGAGGATCCACTCCAATATCAGGAATGGTTCATTCAATAGTTCTGTTAATAGTTTTGGTAGGTGCTGGACCACTTGCAGAACAAATTCCAACTGCTCTTCTTGCAGGAATTTTAATCAAAGTCGGCTTAGATATTATAGATTGGGGATTTTTACTTAGAGCTCATAAACTGTCTCTGAAAACCGCATCAGTAATGTATGGGGTTCTTTTAATGACAGTATTCTGGGATTTAATTTGGGCTGTATTGGTAGGGGTATTTGTTGCAAATATGTTAACTATAGATTCTATTACTGAAACTCAGTTAGAAGGAATGGATGCGGACAATCCATTAAATTCTTCTAATGTTAATCAATTCTCTGATACAAGCCTGGCTCCAGAAGAAAAAGCATTACTAGATCGTTGTGCAGGAAATGTAATGTTATTTAGACTGAAAGGACCCTTGAGTTTTGGAGCAGCTAAAGGAATTACAGAAAGAATGGCGCTGATTAGAAATTATAAAGTGCTTATTTTAGATATAACTGAAGTTCCTAGACTTGGAGTTACAGCAACCTTAGCTATAGAAGATATGGTTCAAGAGGCAAAAAATAATTCACGTAAAGCATACGTTGCTGGCGCTACTGGAAAGGTAAAGGAAAGATTATCAAAATTCGGAGTCAATGTTATAGGATCAAGAAAAGATGCTCTATTAGCCGCAGTTAATGAAATTGCATAACATCTAAAAATAGATTTAAAATAGTTTTAGTTCATCAATTCTTCCATATCACAAAAAAATGGAAAGCAGTTTAATAATAAAAAATGTTTTAAGCCCTCCTATTCTTTTCTTTTTCTTAGGAGTAATAGGATTTGCTACAAAGTCAGACTTAGAAATACCGGCACCCTTACCAAAGTTATTTTCACTCTATCTATTATTAGCAATTGGGTTTAAAGGAGGTGTAGAGCTCCAAGCAAGTGGTCTTAGTGGTCAAGTAATACCAACTGTTTGCTCAGCAATATTAATGTCATTATTAATACCTTTAATTTGTTTTTTCATACTTAGACTAAAATTTAATGTATACAACTCTGCAGCTATATCAGCAGCATATGGATCAATAAGTGCTGTTACTTTTATAACTGCAGAAAGTTTTTTAGAAGCACAGAATATTCATTTTGATGGATTTATGGTTGCAGCTTTAGCATTAATGGAATCACCTGCAATAATAGTCGGATTGCTTTTAGTTAAATTTGGAGCATCTAAAGATATACCAAGCAAAAGAATCATGAAATGGAGGTCTATTTTACATGAATCAATGTTAAATGGTTCGGTATATTTACTATTAGGAAGTTTATTAATCGGGTTTCTAACAGCTGCATATAATCCAGCAGCAGTTGCAAAAATGCAACCATTTACAGGAAAGTTATTTTTTGGTGCCGAATGCTTTTTCTTACTTGACATGGGAATAGTTGCAGCACAAAGACTAAGTAGATTGCATCAAGTAGGTAAATATTTAATAGCATTCTCTATATTTATGCCTATATTTAATGCTTTCCTAGGTGGATTAGTCGCTAAATCATTAGGTTTAGAATCAGGAAATGCATTACTTTTCGTAGTTCTCTGCGCAAGTGCTTCATATTTAGCTGTTCCGGCTGCAATGAGGATGACGGTACCAGAAGCAAGGTCTACTTATTATATATCCACCACACTAGGGTTAACTTTCCCTTTCAACATAGTAATTGGGATTCCCGTTTATATGTCTTTGGTAAATAAATTAATCCCTCCAGGAGTAACATAAACAAAAACATGAAAAGACTAGATTTAATTTTTAGTGATAGAGAACTAGACGCTATTTTAGAGGCTCTAGAACAAGCACAAGTTCCTGGTTATACTGTAATGAAACACGCAACTGGTAGAGGTCCTGAAAGAGTTGTCACTGAAGATATGGAGTTCACAGGAATGGGTGCAAATGCTCATGTAATAATATTTTGCGAGCAAGAAATGATAGATTCTATTCGAGATAATATAAAGTCAATTCTTAGTTATTATGGTGGTGTAGCTTACGTTTCTGAAGCAACTCCCTTATAAAAATAATAAAATATTATCTCAAAATTTAATTTTAAGCGTGAACCCAGTCAACACGTATAGATTTTCTACTATTTAAATAACGATCTATTGCCATCGCAGCAATACAACCATCAGAAGCAGCCACCACCGCTTGCTTAAAAGGCGTATTCCTAATATCACCTATAGCCCAAACTCCTTCAGCTGTAGTAGACATAAAATCATCCACTAAAACTCCTCCATCTTCTTTAAACGCAACCTGTTCTCCTAAAAAATCTGTAATAGGCTTCGATCCACTCATATAAACAAAAACACCTTCTAATTTTAAATTTTGCAAACTATCTTGTGAACGATCTTTAATTACGATTTCGTTAACACCCATCTCATCGCCTTTAATTTGCATCAATCTTGCTTTACTCCAATGCTTAACGTTTGAATGATTCATTAATTCTTTAGCTATTAGATCATCATCTTTAGGATCATTAGAAGTAATCCAATGAACAGTGGATGCAAATTTAGTAAGGACTTGGGCTTCTTCCATAGCTTCCTTATTAACTCCTACAACAGCAACTTCTCGACCTCTATAAAAAGCACCATCACAAGTTGCGCAATAACTTACTCCTTTGCCTAGAAACTCAGCCTCACCTTTAAAAGAAGCTGGCCTACCCATTGCACCAGTAGCAACAACAAGAGCTCTGGCTTTAAAAGTGCCTTCAGGGGTAAAAACAGTTTTCCATTCGGGGTTCACATCTATACCAAAAACCTGCGCTCTACGATAATCGGCTCCATATTGAATAGCTTGATCACGCATTATTCCAAGTAAGGCATCACCACTCATCTCACTAGAAACACCAGGGTAATTTGCAATTTGATGTGTAATCGCAAGAGCTCCAACTGATGGATTCTTATCAAGAATCACAGTTTTCAAATCTGCTCTTGATGTATATAAGGCACAACTGCAGCCTGCAGGGCCGCCACCTACTATCACAACATCAGTTTCTATTGTTTCCAAGGAATTGTTTCTCCTATAAAGTTTTTTCTTTCGAGGAAATGGATCTTACATAATTGTTTGTTCTAGCATAAGAAAAAATCATTATGCTGATACTGCAGATCTTGTCCTTCATATACAACTCTAGTTAAAATCGCGACAATTTTCTAATGATACGAGAAGGTTTAAATAGATTGACTCAAGAAATAAATAGGAATTCCGAATTAATGAAGCAATTACTTAAGAAAATTAAAATTTCAATAGGAGAACAAAAATGAAGAAAAAACAAGAATTTCAAAAAATCTCTCAATTATGGATTACTCCTTTTTTAATCGGGGTTCTTTTATCCAGCGGATACACCATTACCAAAAAACTCCTAACCAACAAAATAGTCTCACAAAACACACATAAGAACGTTGAGAATAAAAAAAACAATCAAAATAAAATTTCAGAAGAACTAAAACCTTCACCAAATAATGCAACTTTCCCCTCCCCAAAAAAGGAAATAAATAAATTTGATCAAATTCAACGCAAAAGGGCTCACAATATCGATGCAAACAAAACATCTCCGTCTACTGCAGAAAGAAACGTTAGTTCAATCAAAGAAAAACCATCAACTAATAAAAAAAGAAACCTCACATCAAACCAGAACAAACCCATTAATGAAGTAAAAATACCTAAAGATAGTAAAGACTTTTTTAAGAATCATAATATTGATGACCTTTTCCGACGCCTACCGATCGCATTTTAAAAAGATAACCTTATAAAATAGAAATTTGTCAAATAACTTTTGCTCAATTCTGAAAACTTACTAAAGGCGACCATGAATCGATTGACAGCTCGCCTCGAAAAAAATGTCGTCAAAAAGGCAAATGAAGCATCTGTTTTCTTCAAAAAAGCTCCTGATCGTCTAAAAAAAGAATTAGACCTTTTAAAAAACGAAATCATTGAAGAAGCTGAAAGAATGCAACAAGATGAAAATGAGAAAGGACAAGATAATCCAAAAAAAAGTTCATCAGAAATAAATACAAAAATACAAATCAATCAAATTCGCACAAAGCTAATAACTTTAAGTAGAAATTTAGAGGATATAAATTAATGTTTTCATTCAATAGTCTGAAAAAAGCAAAAAGAGTATTACGCATTTGGTATACATTAATAAGTCTAATCTTCTTTTTATGGTGGGATTCAAGAGTATGGACATATATCAATGGATATTCAAAGTCAAAAAGAATTTACCGACAACATTTACGTGCAAAATGGATTACCAATCAACTAATTAATCTTGGTTCTGCATTTATAAAACTTGGCCAACTTTTATCGGCTCGTCCAGATATTTTACCTGCAGAGTGGGTTCTAAAGCTTTCTGAATTACAAGATAAGGTTCCTCCTTTTCATTTCGATAATGTTCAAAAAATTCTCAAAAATCAAATCAAAGGTAAGTGCAAAGAAATTATTTCTATTGAAAAAGAGCCTCTAGGTGCGGCTTCTCTAGCTCAAGTTCATAAAGCAACTTTAATTAATGGGCGAGAAGTGGTTTTCAAAGTACAACGTCCAGGACTTGAAGAAATTTTCAGACTGGATTTAGATGTTATGCAACAAGTAGCAAAAGTAGTTCAAAAACATCCCACATGGAGTAGAGGTAGAGACTGGATAGGTATTGCAAAAGAATGTAAAAGAGTATTGTTAAGGGAACTAGATTTTCGTATCGAAGCTCAATATGCGGCGAGATTTCGTCAACAATTTCTAGACGATAAAAATGTTTTAGTTCCTCAAGTTATTTGGGGATTTAGTTCAAAAAGAGTTCTTTGCCTCGACTACTTACCAGGAATCAAAATTAATGATCCTATTGCCTTAAAAAAAGAAGGTATAGATCCTACCTCTATTGCTCAAATAGGAGCAGATAATTATGTAAAACAACTTGTTGAATATGGTTTCTTTCATGCAGATCCTCATCCAGGGAACCTAGCTGTGTCAAAGCATGGAAAACTTATTTACTACGATTTTGGGATGATGGGTTTAATTTCACCAAGAATTAGGGAAAGAATAAGTTCAATGATTAAAATGGCAGCACTAGGTAATGCTGCAGGATTAGTTAAAGAGTTTCAGAGTGCAGGCTTACTTTCTTTAAATGCCGAAATTGGTCCGGTTAGAAGGTTAATCAGAGTGATGCTAAAAGAAGCTTTAACTCCGCCTTTTAGCTCAAATATAATTGAGAAATTATCCGGTGATATATACGATCTTGTATACGGCAAGCCCTTTAGAGTTCCAGTTGAATTAATTTTTGTAATACGTGCACTCTCTACATTTGAAGGTGTAGGGAGAAAACTTGACCCAAGCTTTAATCTAATCTCTATAGCAAAACCATACCTTTCTCCAATTATGTCTTCAAATAATTCAAATCCAAATGAATTAATTAATGAAATTGGTCGCCAAGTTGGAGAAATCGGCAGTCGAGCTGTTGGAATACCACGAAGACTTGATGAAAGCCTAGAAAGATTAGAGCAAGGAGATTTGCAACTTCAAATAAGAATGGGGGAATCAGATAGACAATTAAGAAGAATGATTAACGCTCAGCAAGCAATGGGACAATCTATCCTTCTTGGTTGTCTTGGTATTAGTTCAGCTATTTTAGCCGCAACTAACAAACCTCTTTTTTCAATCTTCCCAATTATATTTGCGTGCCCTCTAGGATTAAGTTGGATTAAAATTCAAATAAAAATGAGGCAAGAAGCAAGAATAGAAAAGATTTCTAATAGATAATTTTGTTTGTAAATCCTTAACTAAGCTTTCCCTCTAGGGCCTAAATTTAATAATCCTGCATATGAAGATTGATTCCCTAATTCATCTTCTATTCTTAAAAGTTGATTATATTTGGCCACTCTCTCGCTTCTACTTAATGAACCAGTTTTAATTTGTCCTGATCTAGTTGCAACTGATAAATCGGCTATGGTCGTGTCTTCAGTCTCACCACTGCGATGGCTTATAACATTTGTATATCCAGCTCTATTTGCCAAAGAAATAGCTTCAAGAGTCTCAGTTAAAGATCCAATTTGATTAACTTTAATCAATATTGAATTTGCAATATTCTTTTCAATTCCTTTTTTTAAACGTTTGGAATTAGTAACAAATAAATCATCTCCAACAAGCTGAACCTTTTTACCAAGCTTTTTAGTCAATAAATCCCAACCATCCCAATCATCCTCAGCAAGCCCATCTTCAATTGATACTATCGGAAAGTTTTCAACCAATTTTGATAATTCATCTACCATTTCTTTACTAGAGTAAACTCCATCTCCATAAGCATAGGAACCGTTTTGATAAAACTCTGTACTGGCAACATCGAGAGCAAGAGAGATCTCATCCCCAGGTTTATATCCAGCCTTTTCTATTGCTTGCATAAGCAAATTTCCTGCTGATTCATTATTTGGAAGATTAGGTGCAAAACCTCCTTCATCCCCTACAGCAGTTGATAAGCCTTGATCAATCAATAAATCCTTAAGAGTATGGAAAACTTCTGCTCCCATACAAAGTGCCTCTCTAAAGCTTTTCGCACCATGAGGTACAAGCATAAACTCCTGAAAATCAAGATTATTGGCAGCATGAGCACCTCCATTAATTACATTCATCAATGGCACTGGTAAAAGTGATGCCATAGGACCACCTAGATAACGATATAAAGGCAATCCCAACGAATTAGCAGCGGATCTAGAAGTAGCCATACTTACTGCCAAAATGGCATTAGCTCCAAGATTAGATTTGTTTTCTGTTCCATCCAAATCCCTCATAACCGAATCCACTGTGGCTTGATCTAGAGCTGATAAACCACAAAGAGCCGGAGCTATTTTATTTTCAATATGATCTATTGCCTTCACAACTCCTTTCCCTTTATATCTTTTCCCTCCATCTCTTAATTCATGCGCCTCATGAGCCCCAGTACTAGCTCCGCTTGGAACTATGGCTCGACCAATAGCACCCCCTTCAAGAAGAACCTCTGCTTCTACTGTTGGATTCCCTCTGGAATCAAGAACTTCTCTAGCCAAGATGGTATCAATGATTAGTTCTAAAGAATCGTTCACTGTTTCTAGTTAATGTGATTAGATCTTATGTTCCACAATATGCCTATGGCTTCCTCTGTGTTGTTTAGCAGTTTGTTATTTTCAAAACCTTTTAAAAATTTCCATCAAATAGCACAATAAATAAATACATCTGAGGAATCAAACATCAAGTAATAAAAATCAAAGCCTTTAACCTCGAATGAAAAATTCATGACAAGAAGCCTTACAACTGATCCTGATCTCTTCAGCGATGAAGCCTGGCAACTGTTACTGGATGGTGAGAATGCTGCTATGAGATGGAGGCATGAATATTTTGATGTTGAGCATATAATCCAGGTTCTTTTTAGCAGCCAAGCATATTCAAGATTTATTGAGGCACTCCCAATTTATTTGGATGATTTACTTACAGAACTAGAAGATTTTCTTGCAGAACTTCCAGTTTCAAATAAAGAAAATCTTTTTGTCGGCGAAGACTTAGAGGAATTACTTGAAACTGCAGATAATTTTCGTGCCCGATGGGGCTCTAGACTGATTGAAATATCGCATATGCTTATTGCAATCGGTAGAGATAAAAGAATTGGAGAAAAAATATTTAATTTAGCTGGAATTCCAAGTGATCTACTTGAATCTCAATTAAACAAATTACCTGTTCCACAATCCTTCAATAACTCCCAAAATAAGAAGCAAGCAAAAACAATTAAAATAGATAGTAACAGTAAAAATAACAGTCAATTAAAAATCAATAATAATCAATTAAAAATAAATGATTTGCAAAAAAAACATGTAAAGGATTCAAGCACCGAATCCAAAAATCTTAATTTGGAAGAAGAACCAAAAGCGATTGAAGCCTATGGGAGAGATTTAACGTTAGCAGCAGAGAATGGGAGGTTAGACCCAGTCATCGGAAGAGATCATGAGATTCAAAATATCATTAAAGTGTTATGCAGAAGAAGTAAAAATAATCCAGTCCTTATAGGCTCTCCTGGAGTTGGTAAAACAGCAATTGCAGAGTTACTAGCGCAAAAGATAATTAAAAATGAAGTTCCAGATTCACTAAAAAATCACAGACTTATCTCACTAGATATAGGTGCCTTAATTGCTGGGGCAAAATTTAGAGGTCAATTCGAAGAGCGCTTGAGATCTGTTCTTTCAGAAATCAGTGATCCTCAATCAGGGATAATATTATTTATTGACGAATTACACACAGTAGTAAATACAGATCGCTCAAGTGCAGATGCTGGGAGCTTGTTAAAACCTATTTTAGCTAGTGGAGAAATACGTTGTATTGGCACAACCACTCCTGAAAGTTACCGTCGTACTATTGAAAAAGATCCTGCTCTAGATAGAAGGTTTCAGCAAGTTGTCATTAAAGAACCTACTTTAGATGCGAGTTTAGAAATACTTAAAGGAGTTAAAGAAAAATATGAAATTCATCATGGTGTATCAATTTCTGAAGAGGCTTTGATAACTGCTAATCGATTAGCAGATAGATATATCAGTGATCGCTGCCTTCCAGATAAAGCAATAGATTTAATAGATGAAGCTTCAGCTCAACTAAAAATTGAAACAAGCTCTAAACCAAAAATCATTGAAGAATCAGAAAATGAACTCAGAGAATTAGAACTTTTATTTATTGAAGCTGAAGATAAGCAATCAATAGACGAGATAGAAAGTATTAAAGAGAAAAAATATTTTTTATCAAATAAACTAGATGAATTGAACTTCAATTGGCAAAAAGAACTTGCAAGACGTCAAGAACTTAAAAATATTCTGCAAAAAGATGAAACCATTAGGAATGCAATTCTCGAAGCAGAGCGCACTGGCGAAAGAGAAGAAGCAGCAAGACTTGAATATGAGCACCTACATAATCTTCAACTAAAAAAAGAAGAAATAGAAGAATCTATTTTAGAATCAAATTCATCTGGGAATTCCTTATTAAGAGATCAAGTCCAAGCCGAAGATATTGCTGATGTCGTTGCAAGATGGACAGGAATACCTGTTAAAAAAGTTTTAGCTGGTGAAAGACAAAAATTATTAGATCTTGAGAATGATTTAGGCAAAAAAGTTATTGGGCAATATGAAGCAGTAAAAGCAGTTGCTGCTGCTATACGAAGAGCTAGAGCAGGCATGCAAGACACAAGGAGACCAATTGGGTCATTCCTCTTCTTAGGGCCCACAGGAGTTGGAAAAACAGAACTAGCAAAAACATTGGCAGGATCACTATTCGATGAAGAAGAAGCCTTAATTCGTCTAGACATGAGTGAATTTATGGAAAGAAATGGCGTAGCTCGCCTTTTAGGTGCCCCTCCTGGATATGTGGGATACGAAGAAGGTGGACAATTAACTGAAGCAGTCAGAAGAAGACCATATGCTGTTTTGCTATTAGATGAAATAGAAAAAGCTCATCCTGAAGTGTTTAATATCTTGTTACAAGTTCTAGATGAGGGCAGACTTACAGATTCACAATCTCGAACAGTCGATTTCCGTAATACGGTTATTGTTATGACTAGCAATCTTGCAAGCAGGGCAATATTGAAAAATGCCAAGTCTCTTACAGAAGAAAATAACGATGAAAAATTTTTAAATAAGGAATTAAATAATGAAATTGATCAAGCATTAGCAAAACATTTTAGACCTGAGTTTCTCAATAGAATTGACGAAATAATAAAATTCCTGCCTCTGACAACAAATGATCTTAAACAAATTGTGAATCTTCAATTAGTTGATTTAGAAAGCTTACTTTCTCAACAAAACATAAAATTAAGTGTTGATAGCAAGACCATAGAAATACTTGCATTAGAAGGATATGAGCCTGAATATGGAGCTAGACCATTAAGAAGAGTTCTACGCAGAAGACTTGAAAACCCTCTCGCTACCCATTTATTAGAAGAAAAATACCAAAATGCAAAATCAGTTAAAATATCACCTTCTAATGAAAATTCTGGATCACTAATTTTTGAATTAGAAACCTAATTAATCAAGCATCAGTTAATCTGTTTTTGGTTCTTCTGCATTCGCAGTAGTTTTACTTGCCTTAACCAAGTGAACAGCTCAACATCTAACGAGACCAAAGACACAGATTCCAATATTGATGAGAAAAGCCCTTCTATTAAAAAAGGGTTTATTGCCTCAACTTTGGAAGAGTTAAAACTAGTCGTATGGCCATCCCGCCAGCAACTTTTTAGCGAATCAATAGCCGTAATACTTATGGTTACTTTATCTGCAGCTGCAATTGCAGCTGTAAGTCGTTTTTTTGGCTGGGCTGCATCTGAAATATTCGGCTGATATACCTCTCATTTTTGTTTTAAACCCGTCTACCTCCATTTCTAAAAAAGTGTCCGAGATTGAGTCTTCGAAAACAGAGCTTTCAGAAGTTTTTCCTCTGCCTGAACCTATAAAGGCAGTTAATAAAGCACCATCATCTATCTCAACAGCCAAAACAAATGTTGCAAGATGGTATGCCATTCAGGTTGCTTCTAGCTGCGAAAAAAAAGTAAAAGCAACATTAGAGCAAAGAGCTATTACTCTTGGTGTAAGTGACAGAATTCTTGAAATCGAAATACCCCAAACTCCTGGAGTTAAATTAAAAAAAGATGGAAGTAGACAAACTACAGAAGAAAAAGTTTTTCCTGGGTATGTATTGGTAAGAATGATCCTTGATGAAGACACCATGATGGCAGTTAGGAGTACTCCTAATGTTATTAATTTTGTTGGAGCAGAGGATAGAAGAGCAACTGGAAAATCTAGAGGTCATATAAAACCTCGTCCTCTGAGCAGGCAAGAAGTAAATAGGATTTTCAAACGTGCGGCAGAGAAAAAAACAGTTGTAAAAATTGAATTAGAAGAAGGAGATCAAATAGTTGTAACCTCAGGTCCTTTCAAAGATTTCCAAGGTGAAGTAATTGAAGTTTCTGGAGAAAGAAGCAAACTCAAGGCATTATTATCAATTTTCGGAAGAGAAACTCCTGTTGAGCTCGAATTTTCTCAAATCAACAAACAAAACTAATCTAGATTGGCTTTTCTACCAATTTGGGGTGTTCTAGGAGTTAGGTTTGCCAAAAGCTCAAATTGTCTGACTAATTATTCAGGCATTCCATATTAGTTCAATTTCACTCGACGATGGCAAAGAAAGTTTTAGCTGTGATCAAGTTGGCTCTCCAAGCCGGCAAAGCAAATCCAGCCCCTCCTGTTGGTCCTGCATTAGGTCAACATGGGGTAAATATCATGGCATTTTGTAAGGAATACAATGCCAGGACTCAAGACAAAGCTGGTTTTGTAATCCCTGTAGAAATTTCGGTTTTTGAAGATCGAAGCTTTACATTTATAACCAAAACTCCTCCGGCCTCAGTGCTAATTACTAAAGCTGCTGGAATTGAAAAAGGTTCTGGGGAGTCAGCAAAAGGACAAGTTGGTAATATTACAAAAACTCAATTAGAAGAAATAGCCAAAACTAAACTTCCGGATCTCAACTGTTCTAATATTGAATCTGCGATGAAGGTAATAGAAGGAACTGCTCGCAACATGGGTATTTCAATAAAAGATTAAAAATCTAAATTTGATTAAAATTCCTTCTTCCTTAAAAGCTTTACAATCTATTCACTCAAATTTCGGGGGAGACATTCATTGTCGTTATAACCCCTTTTACTTATGAAAAAACTTTCTAAACGAATGGCAGAACTTTCCTCAAAAGTCGAGGATAGGCCATATTCTCCAATCGAAGCACTCAAACTAGTAAAGGAAACTGCAACAGCAAAATTTGATGAAACGATTGAAGCCCATATCAGATTAGGTATTGACCCTAAATACACTGATCAACAACTCCGCACTACAGTTGCACTTCCTCAAGGGACTGGCCAAGAAGTTCGTATAGCTGTAATTGCTAGGGGTGAAAAAGTTGCTGAAGCTAAATCTTCAGGAGCTGATTTAGCAGGAGAAGAAGAACTAGTAGACCAAATAAGTAAAGGAGAAATGGATTTTGATTTATTAATTGCAACGCCCGACATGATGCCAAAAGTTGCCAAGCTTGGACGAGTCCTAGGGCCAAGAGGTCTAATGCCAAATCCCAAAGCAGGCACAGTTACCACTGAACTTGGCAACGCAATAAAAGAATTTAAAGCTGGCAAATTAGAGTTTCGAGCAGATAAAGCAGGAATTGTTCATGTGCGTTTTGGAAAAGCCAGTTTTTCAGCTGATGCATTATTAGAAAATCTAAAAGTATTACAAGAAACTATTGATCGAAATAAACCAAGTGGGGCAAAGGGCAAGTACTGGAAAAGTATGTTTTTAACCTCAACTATGGGGCCATCTGTACAAGTAAATATCTCAGAATTACAAGAAATACAACAAGAAAAATGACCTTGTTGATGTATCGTTAACTCTGGCATATATGCCTATATGGGCATGCGCCCAGCCCAAGACAGTAGGTAAAGAGCTTTTAATCAGTTCTTTGTAAGTCCTGCCGAGGCACAAGCAAAGGTTTTTTCTTCAATTGATTGAATCGACTGCAGCCTCGTCTCCATAAGTGAGAATTCTGGCTGCATGTCCTGCTTCTTCCCCCGATTCGATCCAATTATTATGGGCCGCACGCTGGAGAGCAAAAAACAAATAGTCGAAGTACTTAAAGGACTTCTAGACGAAGCTGAAATGGCATTAGTTCTTGATTACAAGGGCTTATCCATCAAAGAAATGTCTGACCTGCGAAATCGCCTTCAGGCAAGCAATGGCGTATGCAAGGTTGCTAAAAACACCTTAATGCGCCAAGCAATTGATGGAAAAGATGCCTGGGCCGATCTTGGACCATTGCTTACAGGAACAAACGCATTCGTTCTTATAAAGGGTGATGTGGGTGGAGCTGTTAAAGCTATCCAAGCTTTCCAAAAAGAAACACAAAAATCTGAGACAAAAGGAGGCCTTTATGAAGGCAACCTTTTGTCTCAAGATGAATTGAAAGCCATTGCAAGTCTCCCAAGCAAGGAAGTGCTTATTGCACAAATTGCTGGTGCAGTAAATGCAATAGCAACAAAAGTTGCAGTTGGTATCAATGAAGTTCCTTCTGGATTAGCACGATCTCTTAAGCAGCATTCCGAAAGCGGCGAAAGCTGATCTTTTATTTCCTTCGAACTAACGTTTTCTCCTTATTTAGTTGCTGAATTCCAATCATGTCTGCAAAAACCGACGAAATCCTGGAATCGCTAAAAAGTCTTTCTCTTCTTGAAGCTTCAGAGCTCGTCAAGCAGATTGAAGATGCTTTTGGTGTTTCTGCTGCCGCATCAGCAGGTGTAGTAATGGCAGCACCTGGAGCCGCCGCTGGCGGCGATGGTGGTGATACTGCTGAAGAAAAAACTGAATTTGATGTTGTGCTTGAAAGCTTTGATGCTTCAGCCAAAATCAAAGTTCTTAAAGAAGTTAGAAATGCAACAGGTTTAGGTCTAGGCGAGGCCAAATCCCTTGTTGAAGCAGCTCCAAAAACCATCAAAGAAGGAGTTTCAAAAGATGATGCCGAGGCTCTTAAAAAGGCCATTGAAGCAGTAGGTGGCAAGGTATCCTTGAAATAATTTGCCAAAGATCTTGCAAGAAATTCCTATAAAAAATAGCCGGTCTCAACAAGACCGGCTATTTTTTTTAAATGCAAAGTAATCAATTTCAAGTAATAAGTGCTGCTAGCGATGGAGCTTGTAGCGGTAACCCTGGTCCAGGAGGATGGGGTGTCTTAATTCGATACGAAAATGGAAAAGTAGAAGAGTTTGGAGGATTTGAACCAAATACAACAAATAATCGAATGGAACTTAAAGCAACTTTAAAAGCTTTTGAAAGACTAAAAGAATTGTCGCTTCATCCAAAAATAATTATTAAAACTGATAGCAAATATGTAATAAATGGCTTATCAAAATGGATAGTAAATTGGAAAAAGAAAGGATGGTTAACTGCTTCTGGGAAAGCAGTTCTAAATCAAGATTTATGGAAAAAATTAGATAAGTCCCAACTTAAAGAAGTAAAACTCGTTTATGTAAAGGGACATAGTGGCGATGAAGATAATGAAAGAGTCGATAAAATAGCTGTAGCATATTCAAAAAACAAAGAGACTGAATTAAATTTATCAAAAAGACAAAATGCAACCAACTTAGAAAAAAAAGATGAGTTAAAAGAAAGATCGCCCCATAATATAAAAAAATTATTTTCTAGACTTGAAATAATAAATGCATTTGCAGAAAAAGGGTATGGATTAACTAGCAAGGAAATTAGTGAACTTCTTAATTACCCTATTGAAGAAGTTGAATCCAAAAGTAACACCTGGGAATGGAGGCAATGGTTAATAGAACCAATCACAAGTGAATTATGGAAATTAAAAATAAAAACACATAATAATCAAATAAAAAACAATTAAATACATGAGAAATCTTCACAAAAAAACATTACCAATATGAAAAATATATACAAGTTTTTTGTAGGTCCAATATTATCTAGGGACAAAGGTATAGATGCTGAGATTTTATCAAAAATCACATTAAAGATTTTGGAAGAATGCTCACTACATAGAAACACACCTATTATCTCATTTGCACTGCAATCAATATCAAAAGAACTAAATATATTGGATCCAAAATTAGAACAAAAACTTTTTAAATGTAATTTCAGAAATCCTTTAGGCCTTGCCGCAGGCTTCGATAAAGATGGCATTGCTGCAGGTATATGGCATGAATTTGGTTTTGGATTCTCAGAGCTTGGGACAATTACATTTCATCCTCAAGAAGGAAACCCTAAACCCAGACTTTTCAGATTAGCCGCAGAGCAAGCCGCATTAAACCGAATGGGATTCAATAATGATGGCGCATTCGAATTAAAACAAAGTTTAATCAAACAACAAATTAATTTACCTGGACATAGACCTTCAGTTATTGGGATTAATCTTGGGAAATCAAAAATCACTCCATTAGATAAGGCACCAGAGGATTACGTTGCATCATTGGAAATCTTGGCACCATTAGCTGACTATGCTGTCATTAATATTAGTTCACCAAATACACCTGGATTAAGGAACTTGCAAGAGTCAAGTCAATTAAGACGCCTAATAAAAAGAGTCATAGGTATACCAAATTCACCTCCTTTGCTAATTAAAATTGCACCTGATCTTACTAATGAAGAAATAAATAATCTTGCAATAGTAGCTTATGAAGAGGGAGTCTCTGGCTTGATAGCAGTCAATACAAGTCTAAATCGACTGGGGTTAGAAGATAGAGTAATTGCACAAACAGGTAAACAACTTAAAGATGAGCTAGGTGGTTTAAGCGGGATTCCGCTTCGAAATAGAGCACTTGAAGTAATTCAACAACTTAGAAAGTCACCTTGTAAAGAGCTAAATTTAATTGGTGTTGGCGGAATTGATTCAGCAGAATCGGCATGGGAAAGGATTGCGGCTGGTGCCTCTCTTATTCAGATCTATACAGGATGGATTTACCAAGGGCCAACATTGGTTCCCACAATACTAAGGGGGTTACTTTCTCAACTTGAAAAACATGGATTTAATCATATTTCAGAAGCCGTCGGTAGCAATGAACCATGGAAATAAATTTTCACCTTATGGTAAAAAAATAATATGACTAACTACTTACAGGTTCATGGTGGAAATATATATGAAGAGGCAAGACGATTAGGTGTTATAAGTAAATCTGTCTTAGATGCAAGTGCATCACTGGTTCCATTTCCTCTACCGAAGACACTTCAGAAATGTCTCCAAAATGCATTGGCTACTAATTGTTTACGAAATTATCCGGACAGGAGTCATTTCGATCTACGGAGAAGTATTGGAAAATGTCATAATGTCAACCCTGAAATGGTTCTTCCTGGTAATGGAGCCGCAGAGCTTTTCACATGGGCTGCTCGAGAAGCCAGCATATCCGGATTAAATTGTCTCCCAAGTCCAGGTTTTTCAGATTACGAAAGGGCTCTTCGATGCTGGAATGCAGATTACATACATGTCTCACTTCCTTTGAAATGGTCAAAAGAAATTCCTCAAGTATTTCCATTACGACCTCAAGGTAATGTCTTATGGATCACAAACCCTCATAATCCAACAGGACACCTATGGAGCAAGGAGTCAATCAAAGAATTATTAAACGATTATAAACTAGTCATATGTGATGAAGCATTTTTACCTTTAGTGCCAAATGGAGAAGATCAATCAGTTATCCCTTTAATTGAGAATCATCGGAACTTGATCGTTATAAGAAGCCTGACAAAGTTATTTGGCATTGCGGGCTTACGATTAGGCTATGCTATTAGTACATCTAATCGTCTAAGCCAATGGCAAAGATGGAGAGATCCATGGCCACTTAATAGTCTCGCAATAGAAGCTGGTTGCACAATAATGAATGATCAGAAACTTCTTCAAGGGTGGACTTCAAAAATTCATTCTTGGGTTAAAAAAGAAGGAGCATGGTTTAGATCTCATTTAAAAAATATAAAAGGAATATCTTCACATCCCTCCTCTACAAATTTCTTCTTGATTGAAAGTCAAAAGTCTTTAATTCCCTTACGTAAAGAATTAGAGAAGGAACATATATTATTAAGAGATTGCAGATCATTTAAATATCTTAATGAACAATGGTTACGCATTAGTCTTCAGGAAAGAATTAATAACCAACGAATCATTAATAGTATTAATCGTATACTCAAAGAAAGCCCTCTAAAACCTTAATGATTTTTGCTTGAGAATCGAAAACAGCAATTTCTTTCATTTTCCTGCTCATTAGATCCAATAAATTTGGTTCGTGATTATGAGAATTTAAATTATCCTTAAATAAAGTTAAAATAGTATTTAGGAGGGAACTTTGAGAGGTTAAATCTTGATGCACAATAACTGCAGCACCAAACTCAGCGAGATATGATGCATTTAATTCTTGATGATTATCTGCTGCAGAAGGAAAAGGAATTAAAATAGCTGGGACCTCACAAATAGCAAACTCACTTAAAGCACTAGCACCAGATCTACTAATAACCAAATCAGCATGTTGCAATAATCCAGAGATATCATTTGTGAATCTTTTATAAGCAAAATTTTTACTTTTTAACTGTTGATAATACTTCTCTGATGAATCATCATTTTTCCCAATTAAATGAATTACCCGGAAACCTTTTTCAAGGATTACAGGCAAAATTGAAACAACCATTCTGTTAAGCATTACTGCACCTTGACTACCTCCAAGTACTACTATCAAAGGAGAAGATCCTTTTGGAGCCCAGTCAGGTAAAAGTTGGGGTAAAAAGAATTGCTTTCTCACAGGTGTTCCTGTGACAATTGTTTTAGAGCTTCGAAGATAACTCGCAGATACTGGTAAGCCTAATAAAACAAAATCACAAAAGTATCCTAATAATCGAGAAACTTTTCCAGGAATAGCATTTGATTCATGAAGCACTATAGGGATTCTACAAATTTTGGCAGCTAAAATAGTTGGGGCTGCTATATAACCACCAGTCGTAAAAATAACCTGTATTTGTTTCCTTCTTAAAATCTGGCATACTCTGCCAATAGAAGCGAACAACTTCAGATATTGAAGAAGCTTTTTATATCCCCTAGTTTGAATAGCTCCAACATTAATTGTTTGCAAGTCATATTTCATAGGGACTAAACCCACTTCCAGTCTATCAGGGACTCCAAGCCAAGTAATATTCCATGAACCAGGTAGAGCATCAGCAACTACAAGAGCAGGGAAAATATGACCGCCTGTCCCACTAGCTGCAATTAAAAGCCTAGGCATGAAAAAGATATAAAATCATGAATAGTTAATTTATAGGTCTCAGGAGAAGAACTAAGTGCATTATTTATTAAGAATTAGCCTAATTTCATTTTTAAGCACCATCTTCTTAAACCCACAAATTTGCCATGCAAAGCATAAAGACCTGCAAAATTTAAGCAATAGAATTGAAATCGCATTAAATAAAAGAGATGAAAAGATATTCAATTCACTCTTCTCAAAAAAAGTTTCAACCGAAATTAAATCCCAATACTATAAATTCTTAAAGCAAATCCCTAATGCGAAATGGGAAATAAGTCCATCAAAAGGAACAAAAGACAAGCTAAAAGTGATTATTACAGGACACCATAATATAGGGAACCACAAATATGATCTTAATGCTGAACAAATCATTTCAATTAAACAAAGTAATCAAAAAATAATAGAATATAAAATTTTAAATGAATTCTCAATACTAAATGAAACTGGAAATGATTTAGAAATTACCATGAGAATTCCTGATAGTGTTCTAACAGGAACGAAATATAATGTTGATATTATCTTAGAAAAACCTCTAAATAAAGAAATAATAGCAGGCGGTTTAGTATCTCTTTCGGAAAGGGAACTATTAAATAAAGCAAGCAATCATATAGATCTATACCCTCTCAGCTCTGGTGGAATATACAAGATAGTGCAAGCACCTTTGCGTCAAGGATATCAGAGATTAGCTGCCTTAATAGCCCACCCAGATGGTCTAATAACAATAACAAAAAAAGTAAATATAGTATCTGATTAATTTTAAAATATATCTTGATAAAATAAAAATTTATTAATCATCTAAGGCTGCCACTCCTGGCAAAGTCTTTCCTTCAAGAAGTTCCAAGCTAGCACCTCCTCCAGTAGAAATATGAGACATTTGATCAGCAAGTCCTGCTTTCTCAACAGCTGCTACAGAATCACCTCCTCCAATAATAGTGCAACAACCTTTGCCACTTATCTCCGCCAATGTTGAAGCTATAGAATTAGTTCCATTAGCAAATTTATCGAATTCAAAGACACCCATTGGGCCATTCCAAATAACAGTCTGACAATCAGCTAAAGCATTCTGAAATAACTTAACTGATTCTATTCCGATATCTAATCCCATCCAACCCTCAGGAATTGCGTCTATTGTGGACATTTGACTATTAGCATCTTCGGCGAAATTATCTGCTAGAACAACATCTGTAGGAAGAAGGAATTCAACACCTTTTTCTTTAGCTTTTCGCTCTAATTCCTTAGCTAATTCAAGCTTATCTTCTTCAACTAAACTCTTCCCTACAGATAATCCTCTTGCTTTATAAAAAGTGAAAATCATACCGCCACCAATAAGAACTTTGTCACACTTATCAATTAAAGATTCCAAAACACCTATTTTACTACTTACTTTTGAACCACCTACAATTGCCGCTAAAGGTTTTTTAGGTTCATCAATAGCACCTTGCAAATATTTAAGTTCCTTTTCCATTAGATAGCCTGCAACACAAGGACTTAAAAATCTTGTAACTCCTTCTGTCGATGCATGAGCCCTATGAGCAGCACCAAAGGCATCATTCACATATATTTCGGCCAAAGAAGCTAATTCTTTTGCAAAATCAAGGTCATTTTTTTCTTCGCCAGCTATAAATCTTACGTTCTCCAAAAGGAGAACATCTCCATTAAGCATTGCACCTACTTTTGATGATGCATCAGAGCCAACACAGCTTTCTGTTTTGTTAACAGGCTTACCAAGCAACTCAGATAACCTTTGAGCTACAGGGGTAAGACGCATATCCTCATTAACTTTACCTTTGGGTCTACCAAAATGTGCTGATAGAATCACTTTTGATCCCTTGTCTATAAGATCATTAATCGTTGGCAATGCAGCACGAATTCTTGTGTCATCAGTTATCGCACCTTCATCATTTAAAGGCACATTAAAATCAACTCTCACTAGTACTCGTTTCCCAGAAAGATCTTCCTTACTAAGACTTGATAGTGAACGCTTAGACATATTCTGCAATTAAAAAATCAAACCTGCTGACCTTAACCTCTAAAACGCTTGAATGTCTAATCTGTAAGCCAGACAAATAATCTGGACATACCAAAGATTCAAGGCATTAATCCAAAAACTTTTATCTTCTTTTTATAGCTAAGCTAAAAAAATTAGAAATCTAGTCTTTTCACAAAAAAAAGACATTCAAGATTAATTAAGTTTGTGAGAAGAAATCAAGCTAAAAAAAGATTGAACTGATCTATCACTCTGAGATAATATAATGAGCGTCAAAAAACAAGCAGAAGTTTCAAGGAATAAAATATGAAAAAAAAGATATTTAAGAAGCTCAATAAGATTCTTTTGAATTTCACCTTTAATATTAATAATTTAGCTAGAATTGATTTAGAAATGAAAAGCAATAATCATAGCAAGAGAATTAACAATGTTTCTATAGATTGCTTGAAGTTTCAAAATTTCCTATTCAAATAAATATCATGAAAAATCCAATTATTCAATGGTACCCAGGTCATATTGCTAAAGCAGAAAAACAACTCAAACAAAATCTCTCAAAAGTTGACTTAATTTTAGAAGTACGCGATGCACGTATCCCTCTCTCTACATCTCATCCAAATTTAAACAAATGGATAAAAAATAAGAAACACCTTTTAATCATAAATCGACGTGACATGATACTAGAGGCCTCATTAAATATATGGGATAAATGGTTCAGAGTCCAAGGGCAAAAACCTTTTTGGTGCAATGCAAAACTTGGAACAGGAGTAAAGCAAATTCAAACAGCTGCGATTCGAGCTGGCTTTGAATTAAATCAAAGAAGAAAAAGTAGAGGGATGCGCGTACGAGCTGTACGAGCTCTTACCCTAGGTTTCCCAAATGTTGGAAAGTCAGCTCTTATAAATAGACTAGTAAACAAAAATGTAGTTGAAAGTGCCAGACGTGCAGGTGTTACCAAGTCATTAAGGTGGATAAGGGTGGGAGAACAGCTAGATCTGCTAGATGCCCCTGGAGTGTTACCTCCAAGCATTAAGAATCAACATTCAGCCATAAAGCTAGCAATCTGTGATGATATTGGTCAAGCAGCTTATGACATAGAAACCATAGCAATTAATTTCTTAAACATGGTTGAGACGTTACAAGTGCATAATAAGTCTGGGACAATCCTAGACGTACTAGAAAACAGGTATGGAGTACCTTTTTCCAAAAGATATGTTGGAGAAGAGCAACTATGGTTAAAGCTAGTAGCTGATCGTCATACTTCGGGAGACGTAAGACGAATGGCTCAGAGAGTACTAGATGATTTCAGAAAAAATCTGCTCGGCCATTTCCCATTAGAGCACCCCAAATGACTGAGGAAATTTTTAATAGTTTTGGGGAAGGAGAAGGAGAACTTCTTACACTACATTATCTCAAACCTCTCCCTATGAGACTTGATCGATGGTTAGTAAGCCAGAGATCTGAACAAAGTAGAGCAAGAATTCAAAAATTAATTAATGCTGGCTTAGTAAAAGTAAATGGAAAAACAGGAAAAGCGAAAACTCCACTTAGAACTAATGATGAAGTGGAGTTATGGTTACCACCGCCTGAACCACTACCATATCTAAAACCTGAAGAAATGACATTAGATGTTCTTTTTGAAGATGAACATTTAATAGTAATCAACAAGGCCGCTGGAATAGCTGTCCATCCTGCTCCAGGGCATAAAACAGGGACGCTAGTGAATGGCTTGCTTTACCACTGTCCTAATTTACCAGGAATCAATGGGAAGTTACGACCTGGAATCGTTCATCGATTAGATAAAGATACAACTGGATGTCTTGTGATAGCAAAAACTCAAGAAGCCCTAGTCAATCTTCAAGTTCAAATTCAAAAACGAATTGCTTCTAGAACTTATATAGCTCTAATTCATGGCGTAATGAAAGGGCATGAAGGGAAAATTATTGGTGCAATTGGAAGACATCCAAAAGATAGAAAAAAATATGCCGTAGTAAATAATGACTTAGGTAGATATGCCTGTACATATTGGCAATTAATCGAAAGAATTGGTGATTACTCACTAATGAAATTCAAACTAGAGACCGGAAGAACACATCAAATAAGAGTACATTGTGCACATGTAGGACACCCAATTTTAGGTGATCAAACATATAGTAGGTGTCGCAAATTGCCCATAGAACTATCTGGACAAGTTTTACATGCAATAGAGCTAGGATTAATACATCCAGAGACTCAAGAAAGAATGATCTTCAAAGCACCTCTTCCAAATACATTTCAAAAAGTTTTATCTTTATTGCAAAAAAGATCAGTTGACTAATCGCTTAATAAAAGCTTTGGACAAGCATCTGCCAACTTTTTGCTCAAGAAGGTTTGAGGCATTTGAAAAAGTTCTTTGCCATTCCCTTGCTCAATAATCAACCCTTTATCCAACACAATAACTCTTTGACAAAAACCTTGTGCTAAATATAAGTCATGAGTAATAAATAAAATTCCTAAGCCAAGTTTTTTTTGCAATGAAGTTAATAACTTTAATATATCTAATTGAATTTCTGGATCCAACATACTGACACTTTCATCACATATAAGGACTTTTGGATTTAACGCTAATGCTCTTGCAATTGATACTCTCTGTTGTTGACCACCTGATAATTCTTTTGGCAAGCGATTCTGAAATGTATCAATCGGAATTAAACCTACTTGAGACAAAAGTTCCCTTACCTTTTCTTTTGCATAAACATGAGGCATTATATTATGAATCAAAATAGGATCAGCAATCGCTTCTCCTACAGTCATTTGAGGATTCAAACTGGCAAATGGATCTTGGAAAACCATCTGTATAGATTTCATTGCAACTCTTTTAGAAGTCTTCGGCATATTTAAAAGATCTTCCCCTAATAACTTAACTTCACCACCCCTTATTGAATGAAGTCCTAATAAAGCTCTGCAGAGTGTACTTTTACCACATCCTGAAACCCCAATAACTCCTAATATTTCATTCTCATGAAGAGAAAAACTTACATCTTGAACACTTTTAATCCAATTCGCATTCCAAGGCCATCCTCTCCCTTGATGCCAGCATCTCAAATTATTAACTTCTAAAATAACTTTTTTATTAATACTCAAATTAGGATGAGACAATTCTCTTTTCTTTGCTGCTTTAAGCAATCTTTTCCCGATTAATGATGAAGGAGATGAAAGAATATTTTTAGTCAAGCCATCTTCTACTATTTCGCCTTTATTCACTATTGCTATATGCGAACACCATCTAGCAGCTAATGCCAAATCATGAGTAATTAAAAGTAGTGCAGCACCTATTTCCTTACAAAGTTTGCTTAATTCTGACATCATTTGATCTGCTAAAACGACATCAAGGCTGGTTGTAGGTTCATCAGCTACAACCAATAAAGGGTTTAAAGAAATTGCTAAAGCTATTCCGACTCTTTGTCTCATACCTCCACTAAGTTCATGAGGATAAGCTCTAAATCTAGAAACATGTATTCCTACTCGAGATAAAAGCTCTTCAGCACGATGCCTAAACCAAGCAAAATTTTTCTGGGGATAATGAGCTTGAAGTGTATCAATAATTTGTTGCCCAATGGTCATCAATGGATTCAGGCGAGTCATTGGATCTTGAAAAACTAATCCAATATTTTTTCCTCGTATTTTTTGCATTCCTTCTTCTTTTAATTGAATTAAGTTTTCACCTTCAAAAAGAATTTCTCCTTTACATAGGCTATCTTCTGGAAGCAATTGAAGTAAAGCCTTCGCAATGGTGCTTTTACCCGAACCTGAAGAACCAATTAAAGCCAGTCTCTGATTCTTTTCAATTGTCAAATTAACACCTTTCAACATCCATTCATTAGATAAGGGGTACTGAACTCTTAGGTCTTTAATCTTTAAAATTTCCCTTGAAAAATTCTGCATGTTTGTAGCAAGGGGTCTGATTCTGAATAAAATATAGTGAGGCGCTATCTCAGATGCTTAATGCAATATCTGATCGCAATTCAAATCAGACCTCTAAGGTCTGCGATTCAATGCTATGTGATGTGCCTCAACTACGTTCAAATCCTATAAAAAATAGTAGTGACTATCAAATAAATTTACCTGAATGGTTGAAAAGTTCTATTGATAGAATTCCTCCAGGAATAGGAACAAGTTGTCCTACAGATTCAGAATCTTTACTTGTTTCTGCTTTTGATTTAGCTTTTAAGTTACATGAAGGCCAATTTAGAGCTAGTGGAGAACCCTATATTGTTCATCCTGTCGCAGTCGCGGACCTACTAAAAGATATAGGTGCTAGTCCTAGTGTTATTGCTGCTGGATTTCTGCATGATGTAGTTGAAGATACTGATATAAGTCCTGAAGAATTAGAAGGATATTTTGGCTCTGAAGTAAGAGCCTTAGTTGAAGGAGTAACAAAACTTGGCGGCATTCATTTTACAAATAGAACAGAAGCTCAAGCAGAGAATTTAAGGAAAATGTTTTTAGCAATGGCTAGCGATATTCGTGTGGTGCTTGTAAAGCTGGCAGACAGATTACATAACATGAGAACTCTTGGGTCATTACAAAGTGAGAAGCAGCAAAGAATTGCTCGAGAAACACGTGAAATTTATGCACCTCTAGCCAATCGACTAGGAATTGGTCGCTTTAAATGGGAACTGGAGGATCTAGCTTTTAAGCTTCTTGAGCCAGAAGCATTTAGGGAAATCCAAAAACAAATTGCAAGTAAACGAAGCGATCGAGAAGAACGATTAAATCAAACAGTTGAACTACTAAAAAATCGTCTTATTGCAGTAGGGTTAACAGATTGCGAAGTAAGTGGAAGACCTAAGCATCTTTATGGCATCTGGAGTAAGATGGAAAGGCAACAAAAAGCCTTTCATGAAATTTTTGACGTCGCTGGTCTTAGGATAATAGTTTCTAATGTTGAATCTTGCTATCGGGCTTTAGCTGTTGTACATGATACTTTCCGACCAATACCTGGAAGATTTAAAGATTACATAGGCTTACCTAAACCAAATGGCTATCAATCTCTTCATACAGCTGTTATTGGTAGATATCGACCAATTGAAGTTCAAATTAGAACAGCAGATATGCATCGAATTGCGGAATTTGGCATAGCTGCACACTGGAGATATAAAGAAGGTGGCTCTCCAGCCGCAACAAAAGCTGAAAGATTTAATTGGCTTCGTCAATTAGTTGAATGGCAACAAGAAGGAGGATCTGCTGACCATAATGACTATTTAGCTTCTATTAAGGAAGATTTGTTCGATGAAGAAGTCTTCGTATTTACACCAAAAGGTGATTTACTTGGGCTTAAAAAAGGAGCTACAGCAGTAGATTTTGCTTACCGTATTCATTCGGAAGTAGGGAATCATTGTAATGGAACGAGAATTAATGACAAGCTCTCTTCGCTTTCAACACCTTTAAATAATGGTGATTTCGTCGAAATTCTTACTCATAAATCTGCACATCCCAGCTTAGATTGGCTCAATTTTGTAACCACTCCAACCGCCAGAAACCGTATTAGACAGTGGTACAAAAAAAGTCATAGAGATGAAACAATACAAAGAGGCAAGGAGCTTCTAGAACGAGAATTAGGTCGTAATGGTTTTGATGCACTTTTAAATAGTGAAGCAATGACAAAAGTTGCGGAAAGAAGCAATCTAAAAACGACTGAAGATCTTTTAGCTTCATTGGGATTTGGAGCCACTACACTTCAACAAGTTATTAATCGTCTAAGAGAAGAAATAAAACTTCAAACCATAGAATCCGAAACAAATATAAGCAATTCAGATTTAGCCAAACAAATTTCTAATAATGACGAATCTCATGCAAATAATCTTTCAAATAGCAACGCCTCACCAATTCTAGGAGTTGAAGGTCTTCATTACAGACTTGGTGGTTGCTGTAGTCCATTGCCTGAAGAGCCAATAATAGGAACAGTTGCATTAGGGAATCATGGAATAACAATTCATCGGCAAGATTGTGCCAATATTACTTCAATACCTAGCGAAAGAAGATTACCAGTTCATTGGAATACAATCTCAGAGCGAAGAGATAAACGGTTTCCTGTTCAATTAAGAATTGAAGTAATTGACAGAGTAGGTGTTTTAAAAGATATTCTTATGCGTCTATCTGATAAAGGCATAAATGTAAGTGATGCACGAGTCAAAACTGCTTTAGGAAGACCTGCATGTATTGATTTAAGAGTCGAGTTAAATAGTTCTTCACAGTTAGAAATGACACTTACACAAATTCGTAGCATGGCTGACGTCTTAAATATTGCTCGAACATGATTAAATTAATCTCTTATACTCTATAAACATAGAATCTTTTATGAACCTCCCAGGAGTTATATTCCCAAGGTCATACAATTCAATTAATAACTATTATTTATATGATACTTATTGATTATTTAAAATAATCTTCGAGATTTATATTTAAATATTAAATAGAAAAAAAGACCTGAAATAAAACCAAGCAGTATTCCTACTAAAGTTGAACCTAAAATAATTTTAATACTAAAAAGAAACCCATTAGACCAGAAAACTTTACTTGTTAATTGATTAAAGTCTGCAAAAGATTGTTCTCCCCTCAAAACGAATGAACCGACTTTTAAATTCAACCAATAAAGTGGAATATAGGTAAAGGGATGTATTAATCCTAGCTCCTGCAAGCGCAAGCAAATGATTACCTCGCACCAAGCTCGCCAACCCCAAACCAATCACAGACTGAAACCCAAACAAAGGGAAACAGCCGCTAAACACACCTACTGCAATTCCAAGAGCCCTTTGAGCAGGAGTACCTTCCTGACGCCAAAGCCAAATAAAAGTGTGTCGAGTTTTTTTTACAATTCTAAGCAGATGCAACATCGGCTAAAACT